>JBKJXQ010000400.1:0-6478 GCA_046716235.1 Chitinophagaceae bacterium | reverse complement strand
CTGCCGGAACGTATACACTTAATGTAAACACTCCATCAGGAACAGAAAAATATACGTTGGATGTAAAGAATGCAAACTCTGTTACCATGTTTGGAAAAGACACTTTAAATTCTAAATTTAGTTTTGATGGTAAACAAGTTAAGATTAGCTATGCCCCAATGGCTCGTCGTCAAAGACCAGCAATGAATACCGGAGAAATACCTGATACCACAAGAAGGCCGGGAGGAGGATTTCCTAGAGGTGGTGTTGGTACAGAACAAACACTGCCAGTAACCGCAACAAGGCTTAGTGGTATAAGCAGTGGTACTGAATGGAACGGGACAGGAACAGACTCGTTGGGAAACTCTTTAACATGGACAGCTACTTTGGTAAAGTTGGCGGGCATGAAACCCGACACAACTAAGAAAAAAGATATTCCGGCAGTGGGTAAAGTTGTTTATCCGTTTGAACCATTCGGATGGACTGAAAGCAATCATCCAAAGCAGGAAACTATTCTAATTAAAAATGCAACGGTATGGACCAATGAAAAAGAAGGCATACTTCAAAATGCGGATGTATTTATTAAAGATGGAAAAATAGCAGCAGTAGGAAAAAATCTATCCGATGCTTCTGCAAAAGTTATTGATGGCACTGGTAAACATGTAACTCCCGGTATTATTGATGAACACTCACATATAGCAGCAGCCTCTATTAATGAAGGGGCACAATCAGTAACATCCGAAGTTCGTATTACGGATAACCTGAATCCTGATGATATAAATATCTATCGTCAATTGAGTGGTGGTGTTACTACCTCACATATTTTACACGGCTCTGCCAATGTTATTGGCGGACAAACACAATTAATAAAACTTCGTTGGGGAGCAAATGCTGAGGATCTGAAATTTAAAGGTTCACCTGGCTTTATAAAATTTGCATTAGGCGAAAATGTAAAACGTTCCAACTTCAATATTCCCGGCGGTAACAATCGTTATCCTGATACAAGAATGGGAGTGGAGCAGGTATTAATTGATGCATTTACAAGAGCAAAAGATTATAAAAAAGGATGGACGGAGTACAATGCAGCTAAAGATAAACTGACAAAAGAGAAGAAATCATTATCTGTATTAGAACAGCCCCGCCGTGATTTGGAACTGGATGCGTTGGTAGAAATTCTGGATAAGAAAAGATTTATTACTTGTCACTCTTATGTACAAAGCGAAATTAACACTGCTATGAAAGTGGCAGACCAAATGGGGTATACGGTGAATACGTTTACTCATATTTTGGAAGGGTATAAAGTAGCAGATAAAATGCTGAAGCATGGTGCATTTGTTTCTACCTTCTCTGATTGGTGGGCTTATAAAATGGAAGTGGAAGATGCCATTCCTTATAATGCGGCCATTATGCAAAAAGTAGGATTAGTAGTTGCTATTAATAGTGATGATGCTGAAATGGCAAGAAGGCTGAACCAGGAAGCTGGTAAGATTGTAAAGTATGGTGGGGTAACAGAGGAAGAAGCATTAAAGATGGTAACCTTAAATCCGGCTAAGATGATGCATGTAGAAGATAAAGTGGGAAGCCTGAAAGTGGGTAAAGATGGCGATGTGGTATTATGGAGCGATAACCCACTGAGTATTTATGCAAAATCTTTATATACCATTGTTGATGGTATTGTTTATTTTGACAGAGTAAAAGATGAGCAGTTGCAAAAAGAAGTTGATGCAGAACGTCTTCGGCTGGTAAAAAAAATGAATGGTGAAAAAAGAAGCGGGGCACCAACTATTCCGGCACAACCGAGCTACCTGATAATGCATACCTGCAGCGATCATGGACACAGTCATGGCTTGCTTGTAATTGATTCAGATGATATTAATAACGATTAAAACTTTTTGATATGCAAAAAATATTTTTATCAATACTTTTAACAGGCAGTATGCTTTGTGCAAGGTCGCAGGCTAATGTACTTCCGGCTGCTGCACAAAAAGCACCTGTTGTAATTAAGAATGCCACGGTGCATACAGGCGAAGGAACAGTAATAGAGAATGCAACGATTATAATAGAAAATGGAAAGATTACAGCGGTGGGGAAAGATGTGAAAATTCCTGCCGGTGCTGAAGTAACCGATGCTGCAGGAAAACATGTTTATCCGGGCCTGGTGCTTCCATCAAGCAATCTCGGTCTTGTTGAAATAAGTTCTGTAAAAGCATCTAATGATGATAGGGAGATTGGTGATATGAATCCTAATATCCGTTCTATTGTGGCGTATAATACTGATTCCAAAGTAATCAATACACTTCGCTCCAATGGTATTCTTGCTGCTAACATTGTACCACAGGGAAGTTTTTTGGCAGGTTCATCATCCATCGTACAATTGGATGCCTGGAACTGGGAAGATGCAGCCATTCAGATGGACGGGGGAATGCATCTATACATGCCATCATTGATGCCTAGACCAACATTTGGCCGTGGTGGTGGCGGTGGAGTTGGCGGACCAAATGCCGGAACGCCAACAGACCCGGTGAAAGAAGGGTTGGAGAAAATGGAACAATTAAAATCTTTTTTTAAAGAAGCAAAGGCATACCTGGCCGCAACGGATAATAAAGAAACGAACCTAAAGTTTGAATCGGTGAAAAACCTTTTTACCAAAAAGCAAAAATTGTATGTGCATGCTAATACGGTAAAACAAATGCTGGTGGCATTGGATTTTGTAAAAGAGTTTGGGTTTGATATGGTATTAGTTGGCGCAAGTGAAGGTTGGCAAATTGCAGATTTATTAAAACAAAATAATGTATCAGTAATATTAGACCAGTTGCACAGACTTCCTACAGGCGAAGATGATGATGTGGATCAGCCATATAAAACAGCAGCCGCCTTACAAAAGGCAGGTGTCTTATTTGCCCTGTCAGATGACGATTCACAAAACCGTGGCCGTAACCTGGCTTTTAATGCTGGTACTGCCGCCGCTTATGGACTTACAAAAGAACAGGCTTTAGCTGCTATTACGCTGAGTGCTGCAAAAATTATGGGAGTAAGTGATAAAACAGGAAGTATTGCAGTAGGAAAAGATGCTAATATCATTATCAGTTCCGGCGATATATTAGATATGCGTACTAATAATGTAACCGATGCTTTTATACAGGGAAGAAAAATAAATTTAGACGATAAGCAAAAACAATTGAACGAACGCTACGAAGAAAAGTATAACATTAAACCAAAGAAACCATTTTAAAAATAAATTTTTAAGGATTAAACGGGCACTTTTTCAGGTGTCCTTTTTTTTTATTTATTATCATCATGATTTTTGTGTTCATCTAATTCAATTTGCTCGCCGCAATGAGGGCAAGTATGCGTTTTTTCAGTTCTTGTTTTTCTGAATTCTTCCAGAAAACCTGCCGTAATGATACCAGCAGGCAATGCAAAAAAAGCTACACCCGTCAGCATTATAACCATTGACATAGCTTTTCCAAGGTGAGTCATTGGGTACATATCCCCATAACCGGTAGTGGTGAGTGTTACAACTGACCACCAGATGGTGGCAGGTATACTGGTAAATTTATATTGATTTTCCGGATGCAGGTGTTCTGCAAAATAAATAGCACAGGAAGCGATGATGATCAGGAATATTACAAGCACAAGACTTAACGCAAGTTCATTAATTCGTTTTTTAAATACATTCGTAATCATGTGTGCAGACTTCATGTAGGCTGTAAGCCGGAAGAGGCGGAAAAAACGCATCAACCTGAGAATCCGCAGCATTCTTAAATCAAGGCCAACGATAACATGTATATAATAGGGTAAAAATGCCATGAGGTCTATTAAGGCTCCTGGCGAAACCATGTATTTCAATCTTCCCCAAATGCTATGTTTATATTTTTCTTCATGGTTACTGCTCCACACTCTGAGTACATATTCAATAGTGAATAAAATAACAGATACCAAATCAAAATAATGGAAAATACGCTGCGCAGTTGGATCGTTATGTATGTAAGGCACTGTTTCCAGCATAACTGCCAGTACATTCAGGATAATCAGTGTAATAATGAATACATTAATAATTTTATCCCAATGTTTATCACCTACTATTTCAGGATGTAATAATCCATGAACTTTCTTTTTGGTTGCATGATACATGAGAAGCGGTAGCTTTGATTTTTCTAAAGTTATAAAATAAAAATCTCCCTCATCAGTATGAAGGAGATTTTCTGTAAGTATCTTCTAGTTACTATTTATTTTGTTGGCATGGGCGTCATCAGTTGTTTAGAAGCTTCGATTACCCATTCGGACCATTTTTTTGCTTCATCCGGCGTAGTACTCAGTTTCATAGCAATGCTATGTGATTTTGTAGTCCATTCCTGCATGTTTTTAGTAAGATCTGCCATTTTAGCCGGGTCTTGCATACCCAGTTTATAATTAGCGATAAATGTTGCATAATCGTTGGCAAATTTCTGTACTTCGGGGTCTGAAAATGCAGGTACACCAGCAACAGTTAGTGTTGTAGTTTCAGGTTCTGCTTTAGGGGGTGTCGTAGTTGTTGTTTCTTCCATTTTTTTATCTTCTTTTTTTTCTTTGCAAGAGGTAATAAAGCTGGCAAGCACAACTATTAAAAATAATTTTTTCATTTTTTTTGGTTTTTGGTTTAGTGAATGAAAACAAACGTAAATCTTTTTTTGAAATACGCATATATTTTTTTAGCCCATGATTATTTAGATTTCAGAAAAACCGGGAACAAAAAAACCCGGATTATCGGGTTTTTTTTTAGAATTTATCATTGATATAGTGCCACCATATTAAGCATCCTTTCCATGGCATTGTTTATATTTTTTCCCGCTACCACAAGGGCAGGGGTCATTACGGCCAACCTTAGGTCCGACTTTTACTGGCTCCTGTTTAACCGCAATTTCTGGTCCACCCGGTTCAAATTTATCTTTTTCATTAGCCGCATAGTCCTGTCCTGCTGCATCTACCTCATCTTTATTGGCCCGCATCTTACTCATGTCAGTTTTCTGCTGGCGGCCTTCTTTCAATGGTGTGTTATCATGTTGGATGGGAATAGCTGAATGACAAAGGAAGGAAACAATATCTTTATTCACTTCCATATTCATATTGCTAAACTGATTATACGCTTCCATTTTATAAATAATCAGCGGATCTTTTTGTTCCAGGTAGGCCGTCTGTACACTTTGTTTTAAATCATCCATTGCCCGCAGATGTTCTTTCCAGGCATCATCAATAACGGATAGAGTGATTGTTTTTTCCATTGAATTCGTAAGTTCTGCTCCGCTTGTACTAAGCGTTTTATCAAGATTGGTCAGCACATTCAATCCTTTACGTCCATCGCTGATGGGTACCACCACATTTTCAATATGGCCACCTTGTGTAAGACGGATATTTTTAAATACAGGAATAGCCTGCTTTTGCAATTCTGTTTTATGGCTACTGTACCTTCCTGTAGATTCAGCATAAAGTTTATCTATCAATCCATTTATATCAGCTTTTTTGAATTCTTCTTCATCAATTGCGGTATCCAAACCAAAGTTTACAATACAACCCATTTTAAATCCTTCAAAATCTTCCTGTTCCCTGAAAGAATCAATCAGGCTTTCTGCAACCATAGAAAAAGATGTATCAATATCCAAAGCAAGCCGTTCTCCAAAAAGTGCATGGTTACGTTTTTCATACACTGCATTACGTTGTTTATTCATTACATCATCATACTCTAATAAACGTTTACGGGTGCCAAAATTATTTTCTTCCACTTTCTTTTGTGCCCGTTGAATGCTGTTGCTGATCATGCTGTGCTGTATCACATCGCCTTCTTTGTAACCCAATTTATCCATCAGCGAAGCGATACGTTCACTGCCGAACATTCTCATCAGATCATCTTCCAGTGATATATAGAATTGCGAAGAACCCGGATCACCCTGTCTTCCTGCACGGCCACGCAACTGCCTGTCCACACGGCGGCTTTCATGTCTTTCTGTACCGATGATTGCCAAACCACCTGCTTCCTTTACACCGGGGCCGAGTTTAATATCTGTACCACGACCAGCCATGTTAGTAGCAATGGTAACGGCGCCGGGCAGACCGGCTTCGGCCACTACCTGAGCTTCCCTGGCATGTTGTTTTGCGTTCAATACATTATGCGGAATTTTTTTCTGTTGCAGCATACGGCCCAGCAACTCACTTACTTCTACTGAGGTTGTACCCACCAAACAAGGCCGTCCTGCATTACGCAGTATCTCTATTTCATCAATAACTGCTTTATATTTTTCTCTTTTTGTTTTATAAACAAGATCCTGGTTGTCTTTACGGATCATGTTCACATTCGTTGGAATGGTAACCACATCCAATTTATAAATGCTCCACAACTCTGCTGCTTCTGTTTCGGCAGTACCCGTCATACCAGCCAGCTTGTGATACATACGGAAATAGTTCTGTAATGTAATGGTGGCATAAGTCTGTGTAGCTGCTTCGATCTTTACATTTTCTTTTGCTT
>JBKJXQ010000399.1:0-10880 GCA_046716235.1 Chitinophagaceae bacterium | reverse complement strand
CTACTCTTCAGCGGTATGAGTATACTGTAAAATACTTCTTTGGCGAAGAATTATATGCCAACGAATTGCGGAGCAACTATGATAATTTGATGAACTATTTAAAAATCTGATGTTTTTAGCAGTATTTTACAGCCCATACAAAAACCTCCTTTTATAATTTATACGTACTTGCCGACACCTGATAATGCAGAGGGAAAGAAAATATTTGTTTTGCCTGGTATCCGCAGTTATGTATTGCCACTTTCTGTTAGCACAACTCTCCACCGAAGACAAAAAAGCAGATACTACGACAGTACCCGCCCATGATGTTTTATATGTAGTTGGTGATATAGAAATTATTGGCAACAAGCGAACCAAATCAAAGATAATATTAAGAGAAATCCCCTTTAAAGCCGGCGACTCCTATCACTTGTCAGTGCTGATAAAAAAATTTGAAGATGCCCGGCGCCAATTGATGAATACCACTCTTTTTCACCAGGTTATCGTAGCGGCAAAAAGTTTTGAAGGAAATAAAATAAATGTGCGGGTTGATGTAAAAGAACGTTGGTACTTATTTCCGGTTCCTTATCTTAAACCAGTTGACCGAAATCTTAATCAATGGATTGTTGAGCAAAAAGCAAGTCTTAACCGGGTTAACTACGGAGCAAAAGTTTTATACAATAATGCTACCGGAAGAAATGATAAGTTGAGGTTATTATTTGTTAACGGCTATACTAAACAGATTTCTTTTAACTATGACCGGTTATATATTGATAAAAAATTGAAGTGGGGAATGAATATGGGCTTTGCTATTGGTAAAAACAGGGAAGTAAATTATAATACCATCAATGATAAACAGGTTTTTCTTAAAGACAATGACGCATATCTGCGAAGTTTTACAAGAGCTGTTTTTGAACTTACTTACCGGAAAGCAATAAATACCAGACATAGCTTCGGCATGGCTTATTTAATGGAAAGAGTGAAGGATACTGTTTTAAAACTTAATCCATCATATTTCAACTCTCCTACCAGTAACAGTATCCGTTTTCCTGAAATATATTATAGCATGACTTATTATGATCTTGATTATATTCCCTATCCAACTAAAGGGTATGCAGTTCAACTTTCAGCGGGGAAAAGAGGGCTTAATAAAATCAGCAATCAATGGAGTGTTTCTGCAAAAACTTCGGGTAGCTGGTACCTGGCAACAAAAACTTTTTTGAATCTGAATCTCTATGCAAGCATCAGAGCACCATTCAAACAACCCTATATCAGTCAGCGATTTTTAGGATACGGCGATGTTTTTATGCAGGGATATGAATACTATGTAGTAGATGGCGTAGCGGGAGGTTATTTGAAATCAACCCTTACCCGTGAGCTGCTTAATTTTAAAATCCGGATACCACCGATAAAAAAAGGCAAAGAGGCAGAACGAATTCCTGTTCGCATTTTTGGAAAAGTGTATGGTAATGCCGGCTATGTTCATAATCCGCAACCGGGAAATAATATGCTCTCTAATCAAATGTTATACTCAGGCGGATTTGGTATTGATATTCTTACTTTTTATGATGTTACGTTTAAGCTGGAATGGACATTTAACCAGTTAGGCCAAAACGGACTATTTTTACACCGCAAGTCAATTTTCTGATTATATTATGAAGGCAGCTATTTACAGCAGGATAATGGAAGAAGAACAACGACCGGATCTGCAGTTGTTTTTTGATGAACTGACAAAGCAGAAAATTGAGCCCATCATTTTTCTGAATTTTTATGAGCAAATCAAAGACAGCATTAATTTACCTGCTACCACCAAAACATTTGCCATTTCTGAAGATCTTTCAGATGAAATAGAATGCATCATCAGTCTTGGAGGAGATGGAACGTTGCTGGATACCATAACTATAGTTAAGAATAAGGATATATCAATTATGGGTATCAATTTTGGAAGGCTGGGATTTTTAGCAAGTATTGGTCGTGAAGAAGTGCAAACTGCCGTAAAAGCAATTGCAAAAAGAACCTATGTGGTTGATAAGCGGACATTGATTCACCTGGATGCCGATGCCCCCTTATTTGGTAATGCACCCTATGCACTTAATGAATTTTCCATTCATAAAAGAGATGTGGCTTCTATGATAAAAATTCATACTTACCTGAATGGTGAATTTTTAAATACTTACTGGGCAGATGGACTTATTGTCGCTACACCTACAGGTTCAACCGGGTATTCATTAAGTTGTAATGGACCAATTGTGTTTCCTGATTCAGGTAGTTTTGTTATTACACCCGTTGCGCCGCACAATTTGAATGTTCGCCCCATTATAGTCCCTGATAATAATATCATTTCATTTGAAGTTGAAAGCAGATCTGATCATATCATTTGTGCGTTGGATTCTAGAAGGGTGATTGTCAATAAAAATGTGCAGCTGGCTGTAAAAAAAGAGAGCTTTAATGTAAAACTGGTACGCCTGAGTGAAAATAACTTCCTGCAAACCTTGCGCAACAAGCTTACCTGGGGCCTGGATAAACGAAACTAAAATATCGACCCGGTAATAAGAAAATACTACTTTTAGCGTTAGATAAAGCCCCGGACTATATTTTACAAAATATGATCAAGAAATTTTTAGCCATTGTTGCATTCACCTTTGCTATTCTTTTTTCAGGCAATAGCTTGCATGCGCAAAATGCAGTAGTGCAGGAGGGGGAATTTGGGATTGGCCTAGGCGCTGCTCAATATTTTGGTGATTTGAATACCCGCAGCAGAGTGAACACACCCAAGATGGCCGCCACTCTTTTCTTCCGTAAAAATCTTGGTAATTACATTGCCATGAGGATAGGGGCTAGTTTTGCACAATTAGGTTATTCTGATCAATACAATACTCAAAATACTACTATGTACAAACGAAACCTTAGCTTCAATAGCAAGGTTTGGGAATTATCATTGCAGGGCGATTTTAATTTCTTTCGTTTTATGCCAGGTGAACCGGAGTATAGTTTTACTCCATACATAACTTTTGGTGCCGGGGTTTTCAGTTATGATCCTTATGCATATCTCCAAGGCGAAAAAATCTTTTTAAGGCCATTAGGTACAGAAGGCCAGGGAAGCAATTTATATCCCGACCGTAAACAATATAGCTCCATGGGCATCAGCATTCCTTTTGGTGCTGGCTTAAAGTATGCACTTAACGAACGAATAAATATTGGCTTCGAAGTATTGCATCGGGTAACCAATACCGATTATCTTGATGACGTTAGTAAAACTTATGTGCTGCCGGCTACCTTTCCTCTCAATCCAGATGGTAGCAGTTCCAATGCATTATTGCTTAGCGACAGGTCTTATGAAATTGGTGAACCTATCGGTATTCCCGGACGTCAGCGGGGCAACAGTAAGCAAAAGGATCAGTTTGTAACTGCTATGTTTCATGTCACTTTCAACCTGCAATCCTATAAATGCCCAACCGCTAATTAGCAGCTATTTTCGGAGCTATTATAAATACACTAATCTGTGATTAATTGCGGCCAATCCGTAATATCTTTATATTTCCAATTTTATTGCTTTGATTATGTCTGAGTTGTTAGAAAAAATTGATAAAAACAGCCTCCCCCGCCACATTGCCATTATTATGGATGGGAATGGTCGTTGGGCAAAAGAAAAAGGGGAAGACAGGCTCTTTGGACATTTTCATGGAGTGGAAAGTGTACGGAATATTGTAGAAGGATCAGCCGAATTAGGCATTGAATATCTTACTCTGTATGCATTTTCCACCGAAAACTGGGACCGCCCGGAATATGAAGTAGTGGGATTGATGGAATTATTGGTTAGCACCATCCGCAAGGAAGTAGAAAGCCTGAATAAAAATAATATACGGTTACATGTAATTGGTGATATGAAAATGCTTCCGGACTATGCACAAAAAGAACTACAAGAAGCCCTGGATATTACCAAACCCAATACAGGTCTCAATCTTATTATGGCATTAAGCTATAGCGGCCGTTGGGAGCTGTTGAATGTAGTTAAGAATATTGCTTATGAAGTGAAGCAGGGCAAACTTAATATAGAAGCTATCGACCAGGACACATTACAAAGATTCCTTTGTACCAGTGAATTTCCCGATCCGGAATTGATGATCAGAACGAGTGGTGAGTATAGAATTAGCAATTTTTTACTGTATCAGCTTGCCTATGCAGAGTTATATTTCACCAACGTACGGTGGCCCGATTTCCGTAAGGAAAATTTATATGAGGCAATACTGGATTATCAGGGAAGAGAACGAAGGTTTGGTAAAACCAGTGAACAATTGGTCAGCTAATTAAAAAAGACAAAAATTCAATTTGTACTATCAGATAACACACAGCATCCAGAAAAAAATGACTTTTTTAGTCAATTTGTACCCATCTGACTTCTTTCATCACTTTCTTTAACAAAGACTTCAATTATTTACCGTTATTTTGCCGCCTCAACCGAAAGAGATGGGCCTGAAAACAGCAATTTGAGGCTGTTTCAGTATATTTTGAGACTGACATTGAACAATCAATCATGCAACGATTTTTACTAAGACTAAATGTTTTTTTGATGGTAATGTTTGTATCTGCAATAACCCTGCAGGCACAAGATAATTCCGATACCAGCAAACCAACCTCCGTAGATCCAAAACTTCTTGAGTGGGTGAATGCCCGTATCCCCAAAGAATATAGTATTGCACATGTTGCCATTACCGGCATAAAGCACCTTGATACTTCTATTGTATATTCTATTGCCAACCTGCAGGTCGGTGATAAATTTATGCACCCGGGGGAAGATATTTTTGCAAAATCAATTACTAATCTATGGCGGCAGAAATTATTTTCGAATGTACAGGTGTACATTACCCGTGTAGTGGATGATAAAGTATGGATTGAAGTAAGTGTACAGGAAAGACCCCGTCTTGGTAATTTCAAATTTGTTGGAATAAAAAAATCTGAACAGGAAGATATCCAGGGAAAGATTAACCTGGCCAAACAAACAATCATTACAGAAAATACCCGGCGTGAAATTATAGAACGGATTACAAAATTTTATACTGAAAAGTCCTATCGCAATGTTACCGTAAGGATTGAAGAAAAACCAGATCCTGCTTTTGTTAATTCAAATGCGATGACAATTTATGTGAACAAAGGTGATAAGGTTCGCATCGATAATGTTCGGTTTTATGGAAATGAAAACATTGATGGCTTCAGACTTAAAAAGCAGATGAAAGGCTCAAAAGAAATGAGTAAAATAACACTGCATGATGATGAAATTGCAAGCCCTTATGGAGACAATAAACCTTTTTCTTTTAATCAGTATTTAAGGGACTGGGGTTTTCTTTCGATGAGCAAAACTAAAAAAGTACTTGACCCATATCTCCGATTTAAGTTATTGAGCAGCGCCAAATTTGATCAAAAAAAATATGACGAGGATAAAGAAAAAGTGCTGGATTATTATAACTCTCTAGGGTATCGTGATGCTCAGATTATTGAGGATACTGCAATGCTTACCCCAAATGGAAATCTGAACCTTGACCTTAAAGTAGAAGAAGGTAAAAGATATTATTTTGGAAACATGGTTTGGAAAGGGAATTCCAAATATTCCGACTCCTTATTAAATCTCGTATTAAGCATTAATAAAGGAGATATTTATAATGTTGGTTTATTAAACAAGCGTCTTGGTAAAGAATTATCACAGGAAGGTGGTGATGTTAGCGGACTATACCAGGACGATGGCTACCTTTTCTTCCGGATAGAGCCGGTAGAAACCGCTGTTTATAACGACACTATCGATCATGAAATAAGAATTACAGAAGGTCCGCAGGCAAGAATTAAAAATGTAACCATTGCGGGTAATGAAAAAACAAAAGACTATGTAATCCGCCGTGAATTAAGAACTGTACCCGGTGAATTATTCAGCCGGTCAGATCTTATCCGCTCACAACGTGAATTGAGTAATCTTCAATATTTCAATCAGGAAACCATTAATCCCGGCGTTGTTCCTAACGCTGATGATGGAACAGTGGATATCAACTGGAAATTAGAAGAAAAATCATCGGACCAGCTTGAGCTATCTGCGGGGTGGGGCGGTGGTGTTGGCCTTACAGGCACATTAGGCGTTACCTTCAATAATTTCTCTATCAGAAATATTTGGAAAAAGCAGGCATGGGATCCATTGCCCACAGGAGATGGACAAAAATTAAGTCTTCGGGTACAATCCAATGGAAGAGCTTACCGGTCCTATAGTTTTTCTTTTACAGAACCCTGGTTGGGCGGTAAAAAAAGAAACTCTTTGACTTTTGGTATCAACAGCAGTAAATATTCAAATGCATTTGATCCTTTTACCGGCCGGATAGACCAGGCAAGATCTGATACCAATTATCTAAAGACAACTGGCTTTTCTGTTTCATTGGGCAAACAGTTAAAATGGCCGGACGATTATTTCAGCCTTGTGTACACATTAAACGTAACGCAATATAAATTGAGGAACTATCCCATTTTTGATCAGGATTTCAGAACTGGTACTTCCAACAACGTTAGCTTTAAAATTGCTTTGCAACGTTCATCTGTCTTTGATCCCATTTTCCCTAAGAGCGGTTCTAATATTATGGCAAGTGTTCAATTCACTCCACCGTATTCTTTAATAAACAGCAACATTACTAAGACGGAGAATAAATATAAAAACCCTGAATACCATAAATGGAGATTTAATGCGGAATGGTTTGTACCTATTGGAAAGCCAATGGGTGCTGAAAAAAATCGCCAGTTAGTAATGAAGATAGCGGCCAAGTATGGTTTTATGGGCAGGTATGATAAAAAACTGGACTATTCGCCATTTGAAAGATTCCAGGTGGGTGACGCCGGTTTAACCAACAACTTTGGTTTACTTGGGTACGACATTATTGCGCATCGTGGTTACCCGGTTTATCAGTCATCTGATCCGACTGTTAATCCTGACCAGCAAAATGCCACACAATTCTTTACCATTTTTAATAAGTATACTTTAGAAATGCGGTTTCCGCTGGTTACTAATCCCAGTAGTACTATCTATGCGCTAAGCTTTTTTGAAGCAGCTAATGGGTGGTATAATTATAAAGATTATAATCCTTTCCGGTTGCGCCGTAGTGTAGGTGTAGGTATGCGTTTCTTTCTGCCTATGTTTGGTTTGCTTGGCTTTGATTATGGGGTTGGGCTTGATCGAATAACACCGGGGCAAAAAGGATTGAAGGGGGCTTCCAGATTTACATTCATGCTCGGGTTTGAACCGGAATAATAATAATCAATTACAAACTTCAAAAAAGAATCGTTATGAAAAAACTTTTGCTTCTACTCTGCAGCTTGTGGCTGGTAGCATTTACAGTACAGGCACAGAAGTATGCTATTATTGACACCAGGTATATACTCGATAAGATGCCTGATTATAAAGAAGCTCAAAAACAGTTGGACAATGTGGCCTTAGGTTGGCAAACAGACATTAATGGCAAACAAACTGAGCTTGATAAAATGTATAAAGATTTTGAAGCCGAGCAAGTAATGTTGAGTGAAGAATTGAAGAAAAAAAGAGAAGACCAGCTTTTTAATAAAGAAAAGGAATTGCGGGATTTACAACGAAAACGTTTTGGTTTTGAAGGAGATCTGTTTAAAAAACGACAGGAGTTTGTGAAACCAATTCAGGATAAAGTATACAATGCAGTACAGAAAATGGCGGTGCAGCGGGGCTATGATTTTGTGCTGGATAAAAGTGAGGGAATTACCATTATCTTTGCCGACCCTAAATTGGACAAGAGTGAGGATGTGCTGAAAGAATTAGGAGTAAAGAATTGATTTTTAAATCAAGGAGCAAGTAAGATTGTTAAAAAATAAATAAGCAGGCAACTAAAAATCTATTTGCCTTATCTACTAAAGCAATAACAAAACAAAACAGATGAAAAAAATTATTACAGCAATTGTATTATTCGCAGGTTTCTTATTTTCTGGTACTGCCAATGCACAAACAAAATTTGGCTATATCAGTATTGAAAATATTGTGGGGCTGATGCCAGAAACAGCTAAAATAGATTCTACATTAGAACGCTACCAGGCCGATTCAATAACTCCGCAGTATGCACAAATAGTTCAGTTGTACCAGTACAAAGACAGCATTTATCGTGATACAGTACATAAGGCACCACCAGCAGTAAAAAAACAGATTGAGCAGGAATTACCAACTTTAATTAATCAGATACAAAACTGGCAGCAAATAGTAAACCAGGCGGTAGAAGCAAAGCAAAATGAACTATTGGCACCTATTTATAAAAAAGTATATGATGCTATAAGAGCCGTAGCTAAAGAAAAAGGATATAGTCACATATTGACTAAAGAAGCTTTTTTGGTAGCACCCGAAGCTGATGATATTATTCTACTTGTAGCAGCTAAACTTAAGATTAATGTGCCGAAGGCTAAGTAAGCGAAAAAAATAAAATAATAGAAGCCCCTTTTACTTTTGTGAGAGGGGCTTTTTTTTGTGCTGTACTATCGGCACCCTCACTATTTTTGCACTATGCAGCAAGCAAATCCTATAGGTGTTTTTGATTCCGGATACGGTGGGTTGACGGTGTTGAAAGAGATAGTACAGAAGCTTCCTCAATATGACTATATCTATTTAGGCGATAATGCCAGGGCACCGTATGGCAACCGCTCTTTTGAAACCGTATATGATTATACTCTTCAATGTGTGAAATGGTTTTTTGAACAAGGTTGCTCATTGGTAATACTGGCTTGTAATACTGCTTCAGCAAAAGCCTTACGAACTATTCAGCAAAATGATTTACCCAAAATAAGCCCGGAAAAAAGAGTGCTTGGAGTAATCAGGCCTACAGCAGAAATAATCGGTACTTTTTCTGAATCAAAAAGTGTAGGGGTGCTGGCTACCAATGGAACTGTAGCTTCTGAATCGTATCCCCTGGAAATAAGCAAGTTTTTTCCTGCATTAAATGTGTACCAACAAGCTTGCCCTATGTGGGTGCCGTTGGTTGAAAACGAAGAGTATAAAAGTCAAGGTGCAGATTTTTTTGTAAAAAAAAACCTGCATAATATATTTGAGAAAGGGGAAAATATTGATGTCATTTTGTTGGCCTGCACCCATTATCCTTTATTAAAAGAAAAAATTGAAGAATACCTGCCAGTAGGAGTTAAGCTCATTTCCCAGGGAGAAATAGTAGCAGATAGCCTGGTCAGTTATTTATATCGCCATCCTGAAATAGAAAGCCGCTGTAGTAAAAATGGGCAAAGAAAATTTTACACCACTGATTCGCCTACGGATTTTGATACCCATGCCAATAGCTTTTACGGGGAGCCGCTAAGCTCTGAACATGTTGACCTGTAAACTATTAAACCTTCGTAACCGGGCTTGGAGAAACACGAAGAGTTTTTTTGTAAAAACAATCTGAAACCTAAAATTTTTAAACCTCAAACCATTACCTTTGCCGTCCTTTCACAAACAACGGGTGTGGTGATCTGTTGGTGAACCCCGCTTAAAACGGGATAAACTTGAAACCTGGGCTGTTCCCGGTCTTTATTTCAAAACAAGTGAAAAAGTAAATAATTATGAAACGTACATTCCAACCTCATCGTAAGCGTCGTAAAAGTGTTCACGGTTTCCGTAAGCGTATGGCAACAGCCAATGGCCGTAAAGTATTGGCAAGCCGCCGTGCCAAAGGCCGTAAGAAACTTACTGTTTCCGATGAGAGTAAACTAAAATAAACCAGTACTCCAGCGTTACCCTAACGAGAAGGAACGGGAAGCTCACTATATTTATAGCTCCGATTTACATCGGGGCTTTTTTTATTATAGACACCACAAAACTTTTGTCTAAACAATTTACTTTAGGAAAAAATGAACGGCTTAAAAGCCGGAAGCTAATTGAACAATTGTTCAGTGAAGGAAAGAAGTTTGTCATCGTTCCATTCAGGGTTTTGTATATAATTGATAAAAAGGGAAACGGATTGCTGCAATTTGGTGCAGGGGTAAGCAGTAAGTTTTTTAAAAAAGCAGCAGACAGAAACAGGGTAAAACGGGTGATGAGAGAATCGTACCGTCTTCAAAAAAAAAGCTTGCAGGAAAAATTAAAAGAACAAGATTATCAGTTGAATATTTTTATTATCTATACCAGTAAAGTATTGCCTGAATACAAAGAAATGTATACCACAATGGGAATGGTGTTGGATAAATTTTGTACCATGCTTATTGAGAAAAAGTGAAAAAATTTCTTCGCATATTAAGTCTTCCTTTTATCGGTTTGATAAAAATATACCAGCTGGTTATTTCTCCATGGTTGGGGCCGAAGTGTCGTTACACACCCACCTGTTCACATTATGCAACTGAAGCATTAAAAAAGCACGGTGTATTTAAAGGAATGTGGCTGGCTATAAAAAGAATAAGTCGCTGCCATCCCTGGGGCGGTAGTGGCTATGACCCTGTGCCATAAGGGTATAATCATTTGTGCCCCCTGATTTTACATAATTATTCCTATTTTGTAATACTAAGCACTGAGTTGGAATAAACCTCAGACCATTTATTTTAATCAAAATCAAAATTCATGAAAAAAATTTTTCTGTCATTAACGTTGCTGGCTATTATATGGAGCCTCTCATCCTGTAAGTCTTCTTCCTCCTTTGAAAATGATGTAAAAAAGATGGCTGACTTTAACTGCAGAGCACAAAAATTAATGGCAAAAGACCCTACAGATGAAAAAGCAAGAAAGGATTTAGCAGATCTTCGAAAAGAAATGGACGCTTATGGTGAAATAATGTTAGAAAAATACAAAGACAAAAAAGATGATAAAGAAATGGAAGCAAAAGCACAATCCATTATGAAGGAAGAGATGAAAAAGTGTAAATAATATTATTCCTGGTATAAAT
>JBKJXQ010000398.1:0-3121 GCA_046716235.1 Chitinophagaceae bacterium | reverse complement strand
CTATGCCTTTAGCTACATATACCACCGGAATGGTTAATTGTTCAGACCGATCTTTAGTTTCAAACAGCAGCTTATCTTCAATAGCTGAACTGTTGTATAAAATAACAGCAGAAGCGCCTCTGTCTTTTGCTTTTTTTGCATTAGTCCGTACATAGTCGGGCAAATCAAAATGAGGATTATTTTTATTTTCTTCCAGCATTTCTTTCAAATCAAAAAACCAGGGCATATCAGCTTCCTGCACAGCAATGGCCGGCAAGGCCTCAATGTAAATGTCGGGACTGAAAGGAAACGGAAAGAAATCCTTTCCTGTTTCTAGGATGGCGCTGTTTATAATGAAAGTGGTAAAGGGATTTATCTGTTTACCGTCATTAACTATAAATGACTGAGGATAATATTCTGTTCCTTTTGGAGCAAGGCCAATAGCTTTAAACTGTTTGATAATATATTGTACAGCCAACTCTTCACCAACGGTGCCGGTTCGCCTTCCTTCCAGTTTGTCATCAGCCAGGTATTGAATATGGGCTTTCAGATTGTCTATTGTTTGAGTATCTGTTTTGCTGATATTTTTTGTTGATGAACAGGCTGGCAGCAATAATACAAATAGAAAAATCTTTGAATAATGAGAGAACATAGTTGATGATGTTATAGTGAAGCAAAGGTATAGAGTAGCCACAGAATACATGGATTTATACAAATGTTTAAACGACTATTAATTTTCTCCCGATAGAGATTCTTAAAAATCGCAATTCGTAAGGTTGCTTGCCTTTACCCATCTACTTTTGCAGACAGTTATACCTTCAGCTATTTCAGCACAATTTGAAAACCGAAAAACTACATATTGCATTAGTGGGCAACCCCAACAGCGGAAAAAGTTCGTTGTTTAACTGCCTGACGGGACTTAAACAACAAGTGGGCAATTTTCCCGGTGTGACGGTTGAAAAAAAGACCGGCTCTACTTCCTTATCAGCTGGCCAAAATGCAGCCATTATAGATTTACCCGGAACCTATAGTCTTTATCCAAGACGAATGGATGAATGGGTGAGTTATAAAGTATTGCTGAACCAAGATAAAGAAATTAAAGCCGATGTAGTGGTAGCTGTGGCAGATGCCAGTAACCTGAAAAGAAATCTTCTTTTTTGCACACAACTGATTGACCTGAAAGTGCCGGTAGTTGTAGCCCTAACCATGATGGACCTCGCCGGCAAAAAAGGAATTAAGATTGATATTGCAACATTAGAAAGAGAACTGGGAGTTCCGGTTGTTGCAGTAAATCCAAGAAAGAATAAAGGTATTGTTCAGCTGAAAAAAGCGATTGAACAAACAGCACAACATTTATATCATTCTCCGGTGAGGGATTTTATAGACAACAGAGCATTGGCGGAATCGTCTATTGATGATGTAAAAAAATTGTTGCCAAAGCTCAGTGATTACGGGGCTATTCATTATCTCATCAATCATGAATCATTTGAGCTTAATGAAACCATGCAGGAGAATATAGAAGACATTGAAAGAAATAATAATTTCAACCCTACCAAAACACAGGCAGAAGAAATATTACAACGATACGGCCGTATCCGGCAGATAATGCAGCAAGCTGTGTCGGAACCAGACCCATTACAAAAATCATTGTTCACAGAAAAGTTAGACAACCTTTTACTGCATCGGGTTTGGGGTTATCTTATTTTATTAAGCGTTTTATTTTTATTGTTTCAAAGTGTGTTCTGGCTGGCGCAATTCCCGATGGATTGGATTGAATTGGGCTTTGCAAAACTTAGCCAGGCCTTATCTATATCATTACCCGATAACCGGTGGACAGATTTATTAATTAATGGTGTTATTGCCGGGATGGGTGGCATTCTGATTTTTGTGCCGCAAATAATGATATTGTTTGGCCTGATAACATTATTGGAAGACACCGGCTATATGGCCCGCATAAGTTTTCTATCAGACAGGTTGATGCGAAGTGTGGGACTGAATGGTAAAAGTGTGATGCCGATGATCAGTGGTTTTGCCTGCGCCGTGCCAGCCATCATGAGTGCAAGAAATATTGAGAACCGGAAAGAAAGGTTGCTGACGATATTAATCACACCCTTGATGAGTTGTTCAGCCAGGCTACCTGTTTATACCATCCTGATTGGCCTTGTTATTCCCAAAACATATTTGCTTGGTTTTTTAGGAGTACAAGGATTAGTGATGATGGGATTATACCTGCTGGGACTGGTGATGGCCTTAATAGTTTCGTACGTAGCCAAGTGGTTTATCAGGATAAATGAAAAAAGTTTTTTCATCCTGGAATTACCTACTTACCGTTCGCCAAGATGGAACAATGTGCTGCCCACAATGATCAGCAAAGCAAAAATTTTTGTGCTGGATGCCGGTAAGGTGATAATGATAATCAGTTTAATTCTTTGGGCATTGTGTTCCTTTGGACCGGGAAATAAAATGCAGCGACTCTCTGCCAACTATGAACAAAAGAAAGCTCTGCCGGGGGCTGATATGAAGCAATTAGATAAAGAATATAAAACAGTTAAATTAGAAAGTTCGTTTGCAGGTATTATGGGTAAATCGATTGAACCTGCCATTGCGCCATTAGGCTATGATTGGAAAATCGGTATTGCGTTAATCACTTCTTTTGCTGCCAGGGAAGTTTTTGTAGGAACAATGGCCACCATATACAGCGTAGGTGATAATGATGAAGGAAGTTTATTACTAAAAGAAAAAATGAAAGCTGCTGTCCGACCAGATGGGAAACCAGTTTTTAATTTAGCTTCCGGTTTATCGTTGATGATTTTTTATGTATTTGCCATGCAGTGTATGAGTACACTGGCCGTTGTGAAAAGAGAAACCCGCAGTTGGAAATGGCCTGTTATACAGCTGGTATATATGACAGGCCTGGCGTATTTGATGAGCTGGATGGTATATCAGTTGTTTAAATAAATCTTATTTCTTGTTTGGCAGCCAACTACTTTTCGGTTCAAAATAATTCCATAATATCCCCGAAATTTTTCTTGCCATTGTCCATGCTTCATTTTCATGCGTCCAACTTATATCTTTATTATTTTTAGTAAAAATGCAAAAGATATATGGGTTGTGTGGTGCATTTACCAGCAGCACTTCGCTT
>JBKJXQ010000397.1:0-6223 GCA_046716235.1 Chitinophagaceae bacterium | reverse complement strand
GGAGAAGATGAATATAACCTTTATAACTTTAAAATAAAACACGGATATCATCCACAGTTTGCAAGAAACGCCTTACAGTTGAACAGGGGTGCCAATATGTTTAGTGAAATAGGCTTATATAGCGGCGTTTTTGCAACCGACTGGAGCTGGGCTTCTTTATTCTTAGACTTTGATAATGATGGCTGGAAAGATCTGTTTATCAGTAATGGAATTCCAAAGCGGATGAATGACTTTGATTATATTAATTATATAAGCAGCGCAGAAGTACAGGAAAAAGCAAAAAATAATAAGTTTGAGGAAATAGATCTTGCCCTGATTGATAAATTTCCCCAGATTAAGTTGAAGAATAAATTTTACTTAAATAAGAAGGAAGCTTTGTTTGAAGATATGGAAGCACAGATAGGAAATAACCTGCCTACTTATTCAAACGGTGCCGTATATGCTGATTTTGATAATGATGGTGATCTTGATGTAGCAGTTAATAATATAAATGACCCCGTGCTGCTTTATAAAAATACAACAAACGATAAGGGGCTTAAAAAATCTTATATTGAATTGAAATTGAAAGGTCCCTGGAATAATATAAATGCTACGGGTGCCAAAGCCGTTGTATTTGCTGGAAATGAAATAAGGACCTATGAGAAATTTCCTGTCAGGGGTTTTCAGGGAAGCATGGAAATACCTCTTCATATCGGATTAAGTGCTGCAAAAACAGATTCAATAATTTTGATATGGCCGGATAATAGTTTTGAAAAACTGAATTGGCATATCGATTCGATTTATACAATTATGTATCGCAAAGGACTGCCAGTATTTGATTACACTCTTCTCACCAATCATTTAAAGAAACATACAAATGCTATTATAGATATTACGCAGCAGACAAATCTGAGCTACCTGCATAAAGAAAATCCATTTAATGAGTTTGACCGTGAACCACTGATTCCTTTTATGTCATCGCAGGAGGGCCCTGCCTTAGCAACGGCTGATATAAATGGAGACGGGTTAGATGATGTATTTATCGGGTCTTCAAAATCTGAAAAACCTGCATTGTTCATACAGGCCACTTCAGGAAAATTTGTCCGGTCGGTACAACCTGCATTAGATGGAGATAGTACTTATGAAGATGTGGATGCCTGCTGGACTGATGTAAATAATGATAAGTATCCTGATCTGGTTGTAGCAAGCGGTGGCAACGAATATTATGGGATCAGCCAATATCTTATGCCACGGGTTTACCTGAATGATGGAAAAGGAAATCTGCAAAACCGTAATGATGCTTTCACTGGTATTTTAATAAATGCTTCTTGTGTTGTTCCCTTTGATTTTAATGGGGATGGAAAGATGGATTTATTTGTTGGTGGAAGATCAGTTCCCTGGGAATATGGGAAAGTGCCAACTTCTTATATGTTGAAAAATGAAGGCACAGGAAAATTCACTGACGTTACCACCTCTTTAAATAAAGAATTATCAGGTATTGGTTTTGTAAAAGATGCAGAATGGACAGATATGGATAATGACGGCAACAACGATCTTGTCATTGCATTAGAATGGGGTGGTATTATCGCTTTTACAAAAGAAAAAGACAAATTCATAAAAAAAATGTTGACAGATAAGAAAGGGTGGTGGAATTTTTTATTACCTGTCGATGTGGATGGGGATGGCGATCTTGATTTAATCTGCGGTAATACCGGATTGAATAACCGGGTAAAAGCTTCTCCCCAACAAGCAGTGCGGTTATATTATAATGACTACGATGATAATGGGAAAAAAGAACAGTTGCTAACCTATTACCTTGGAAATAAGGAAATTCCCTTTGCTAATAAAGAAGAATTGCAAAAGCAGATACCGGCAATGAAAAAGAAATTTTTATATGCTGAAGATTTTGCGAAAGCGTCATTAAACGAAATATTTAGTGCTTCTAAAATTAAAGAGGCAGAACTGTTATCGACCGATTATTTTTATAATGCCGTTTTAATAAATAATGGCAAATTGAATTTTACGGTAAAAGCATTGCCGTGGGAAGCCCAGCTTACCACACTGCGTGATGCTATTGTTGTTAATGCGAATAATGATGATAAGCCCGATATATTACTGGCTGGTAATTTTTATGCCTGTAATATTCAATTAGGGAAATACGATGCTGATTATGGAACTATACTGATTAATAAAGGCAATGGTAATTTCACTAGTGAATTACTGAATGGTTTAGTGATAAAAGGTGAAGTAAGACATATAAGAAAAATAAAGACAGGAGAGAGAGAGGCCTTTATATTGGCAAGAAATAATGACAGCCTGAAAGTGATTTCATTCAGATAAATAAAATGATTTTATAATTATTTAAATATAAAGTTGTACAATTTCCCTACCTGCTGACCTTGTTTTTTCCCTTCTTCAATAGCGGAACGGAAATGTATACCTCCGTATAACCGGCTTATACCGGCTTCATCAGCGGCTTGCTGAATAGAATTGAATGAACGTTCTAATCCCAAATACTCTAATTCAGTAGTATCATGAAAAGCTACATTTTCACCAAATAGTTGTGTAAGAACAATAGCAGCTGAAGCAGTAATAACACTGTGGCCACTTGTATATTCAGGAAAAGGGGGAGTTTGTAATAAGGAATTCCATTCCGGCTCTATATTCTCTCTTATTACTGTAACAGGCCGCAGCATCCTGCTCCGGAATTTTTCATCCCAGCAGGAAATAAATCCATCAAAAATGGCGCAGGAAGTAAGTGCATAAACTTTAGCCGTTTTAATATCATCAGCATTTGTTTGCCTGCATAGAGTGGCAATGATTCCCATCCAATGTCCCCCTGGAGTTGTTTTTTTTGTTGCAAACATCAGGTGTCCCTTGTGTTCGGTTACAAAAGGGTTATCATCCCAATAATGTGCTATCGTATCCTGCGATGCAGTTATTTGTTTGCTGATAGTATAAACTTCCATCAACTCTTTATAGTAGTTACTCTTTTTGTTTAAATCATACACTGGAGGTGGTGCTGGCTTGAATTGTGCAGCCGAATCAAGCAACAATGGTTTTATTAAAACCCAGTTAGGCTCTATCGCATCTGAATAATCCGGAGGTGTTTGCTGCCATTTGCCTTGCTCTTTAAACACACTGTATTTGGGCATTCCCCGGGTTTTTTTATAATTATCTGCCGCTGCTCTTTTTAAAATAACCGCTCCAATAGTATCGCCTAATGCAATAGAATTTTTATATACATCTTCATCAGTAACAGTTTCAAATTCTTTTAAAAATTGTAATTCTGTTTTAGTTAAACTGTCTTTTGAAAATGTTAATGCTTTAGCTACTTTAAAAAATGATTTTATTGCAGCTATGGTATAATCATACTTTTTATCGGATGCAGGCGGAGGCATTATTTCAAAACCTTTCAACAGCCCTGTTATAGAACTACTTTCTTTTTGTTTCCAGCGGATGGCTTCATACCAGGCAAGATTGGAATAGGCATATATCCGGCTAGCTACGGGAGGAGAGAAAATATCATACACAATAATTGTTGTGAGCCTGTGTACACATTGGTCCTGGATATTTTTTATATCAACGGGTGAATTATTTTTCTTTTGTTTACAAGAAAAAAATAAAGCGGCAAGCCACATAATCAGTATTAAAGAAAATATTATTTTTTTCATGCCCGGCACCTTAATTATTAATGATTCGTTTTTGGTTTTTATTATTGGTTATTTCAACAGACTGAACAGACGGATTTAATTGGATAAACCTGCCTGATTGGGACAGGAAGGAAGATCCAAAATAAAACTCTTCTTTTCTTTTCTGCCCATTCTTTAACTGTACAATCGCTGAAATATCGTTTAGTAGTAATGGAATTATTTTCCCTTCCAGTTTTTTATTTTGAAACAACTTTAGCCAGGATGAATTTTGACCAGCAGCTAAGGTTAACCTGTTATTACAAATTAGCTGAATTACAGATTTGCCATTACCGGGAATATAAATACCACTTTGCAAAATAGAGAGGGGTAAAAAATTTCCTTTTCCATCACCTTGCAATACCAAACCATTTAAGGCATCGTACCGGCCCAGAGGTGGTGCCATAGAGAATTCATTTCCGTTTAATGCAATATCGATATTTCCATCTCCATTAAAATCATTTACAGTAATACCATACACAGGTGCCCATTGAGCCTGTGCAGGTAAGGGGTGTAATGCAAACTCCATATTCCCTTTGTTTTCAATCCAGCAGGAATTAAAGTTGTTGACAGATAATTGCACAGCATCTTTTATTTCTTCGGCAGTAAAAATATTTTTCATCTCTGTTCGGGCATAGGATGAATAATTAGGAAATTTTCCTTTTAATACACTTATTTCCCTGATAAATTCATCCCGGCCGGCAACAGGAAATTCTTTTACTTCTCCTTTTATTGATGACAACAGATATGTGCTGAATATGGCATCAAAGCTTCCGTTGTTATCAAAATCTTTTCCAATAGCCCTTACTGGCAATTTGGATGTTGGCTTTAAGAAACCATTCATCCCGGAGTTGCCAGCAATGTAATCCATGTCTCCATCATTGTCTATATCGGCAGCAGTTATACTGTTCCACCAGCCCGATTCAGTTGACAGGTTTGTTTTTATATTTATAAATTTTCCATTTTCATTTTTTAAAATAGTAACAGGCATCCACTCTCCTGCTATTATTAAATCAGGTTTTCCATCATTGTCTGCATCGCTCCAGGCGGCATCACATACTAAACCTATATTTTGTAATGCCGGTGCTATATCTTTGGTGACATCAGTAAATTTTATTTTACCAGCTTTAGTGTCATTACGATAAATAAAACTACTTACTGCCTTTGGGTAACTGCCGGGTAGCACCCGGCCACCAATAAATAAATCAAGGTCGCCATCATTATCATAGTCTGCTGCTTTTACGCAACTTTTCGCTGTGTAGTTGGGAACAAATGCAGCAAGGTCTTCTCTAAAATTTCCTTTTCCATCATTAATATAAATATGGTCGGCATATACCGGTGACCCGGGCTCATTTTCGCAACCACCAGAGGCAATGTAAATATCTAAATCATTGTCACCATCTGCATCAAACAAACAAATACCGGCATCATCCTGTAGTTTTACTTTTGTGGAATCAATAAATTTTTCTTTACTAAAAGTACCGGTACTATTTTGTAAAAATAAATTGGCATAATCAGGAGATCCTCCTCCCACTACAAGGTCGTCAAATCCATCACCATTCAAATCACCAGCTGCCAGAGATGGGCCATATTGTGTCAGTTTGTGAGGAATCATCCGTTGTATATTAAAATCTATAAAATCCACTTCGGAAGCAATAAAGCTAACACCAGTATTTTTTGTTATATCAGTGAACCAATTGTTGGCAGCTACACGAGGATAAGTATAATCTACTTTGTCTACGGTATTTAAAATATTAATTTTGAGTGTTTGATTAACAGCCACATTTTGCAATAACTGTTTTTTTGCATTGGGCCACACTACTACCACAGAATCAACTATGCTAGTGTTACCGATTCCAAAATGTGCTATATTTTCTACGCTGGACATATAGCCACGATAGGGGGAGTATTCATAAACCTGTTGTTGATCCTGGTAATATAAATGTATGATAGCACCCAGGCTATTCCGGTTTAAAGAATCCCCTTTTAATTGCAGGCGGAGAAAATTATTTTCTTTTGTTTTATTTTCATTGAGTGTATTTTCCATCAGGGTGGCTTCCATATTTGTGTTGTTAATGATAACATCTACATCACCATCCCTGTCAAAATCTGCATAAGCCATACCGGCTGAAAAAGTTGGAATGTCCCAACCCCATTCTTTTGTTTTATCTGTAAAAGTTATATCGCCATTATTGTGAAATATATAATTGCTGATTTTTACTGATGGTAACTGTTGCAGCATGTCTGCCGGCGAAGTATTGGCCATTGCCATATTTCTGTAGGCAATAAAATCCATATCTGTCAGGTCTTTGGGTAATCCATTTGTTATTATCAAATCCCTGTAACTATCATTGTCTGCATCTATTGCCAAAGGTGCCCAACTCCAGTCGGTTTGGGCAATACCACTGTAGTAGGCAATTTCACTGAATACCGGCGGGCCTATTGAATCATTAGTAAGAATTCTTGGTCCTTGGTTTATCTGCAAAGTATTTCGGGCATACTAGTGCATATATCCGAACTGAGGGGAGTTTTGATACGTTTGATAACTGATAGGA
>JBKJXQ010000396.1:0-3941 GCA_046716235.1 Chitinophagaceae bacterium | reverse complement strand
GGTAACTCATCAGATGCTGCCCGGGTTATGAAAGGTATGAAAATGGCTGGTCGTATGGGTAGTGACCGTGTGAAATTAAAAGGTTTGATAGTCATAAAGATATTTGCTGAGAAGAATTATATTCTTGTAAGTGGTTCTGTACCTGGTCATATAGGTTCAATTGTTTTAATTCAGAAATAGGATTTGATGTCATCCTGAGTTTATCGAAGGATAAAAAGATAACAAAATGAAAGTTGAAGTTTTAAATACAAAAGGAATAGCTACCGGCAGATCGGTTGAACTTCCTGAAGAAATATTTGGAGTGGAGCCTAATAACCATGTAATCTACCTGGCTGTTAAGCAATATCTCGCTGCTCAGCGTCAGGGTACACACAAAGTAAAGACCCGTGCTGAAGTACAGGGTGCAAGCCGCAAGCTGCACAAACAAAAAGGTACTGGTGGTAGTCGTAAGGGTAATATCCGTAATCCTTTATATAAAGGTGGTGGTACTATCTTCGGACCAAAGCCACATTCTTATGATATTAAGCTTAACCGTAAGGTAAAAGATCTGGCAAAAATTTCTGCCCTTTCTTATAAAGCAAAAGAGAATGCTATATTAATTGTAGAAGATATAACAATGGATACACCCAAAACAAAAAGTTTTGTTGACATCCTCGGTAATTTGAAAGTAGCTGATAAAAAATTGATGTTCATCTTACCAGAATATAATGAATCAGTTCAGATGTCGATCCGCAATGTTCCTTCTGTATTAGGTGTATTGTTGAGTGATATCAACACGTATGATATTGTAAATTCAGAAGTACTTGTATTGACTGAAAGTGCAGCAAAGATTTTTAGTGATGAAGAAAATGCAACAGCTTAATTAAAAAACGTTCTAAAGACAGTACGATGAAACCATCAGATGTATTAATAAAACCCATTTTGACAGAAAAAGCAAATGCTCAGCAGGATAAACTGCGTCGCTATGCTTTCAAAGTGGCAAAGAAGGCAAACAAACTGGAGATTAAAAAAGCTATTGAAGGTTTTTACGGTGTTACTGTTACAAAAGTTAATACTTCTGTTTCTCCGGGAAAAAATAAAAGCCGCTTTACAAAAGCTGGTGTAATATCAGGCCGTAAGCCTTCTTATAAAAAAGCTTATGTAACTGTAGCAGAGGGTGAAAATATTGATTTGTATTCTAATATTTAAAAATATTCAGTACTGATTGTTTAGTACTGAGATAAAAAAGAATGGTCGGCAAGACCGCAAATATTGCGAACAAATCTAAGTACTCAGTACTTAGTATTAATAACTAAAGAAATGGCATTAAGAAAATTTAAACCTATTACAGCCGGTACCCGTTGGAGAATTGGTAATGCGTATGCTGAGATCACTACTAATGTACCAGAACATACATTAGTAGAAGCTAAACCGAGAACTGGTGGTCGTACTGCTACTGGTCGTATGTCTATGCGATACATAGGTGGCGGTCACAAGAAGAAATATCGTATCATAGATTTCAAACGAAATAAAGCAGGTATTGCAGAAGTACTCTCTATTGAATATGATCCTAACCGTACTTCATTCATCGCATTATTGAATTATGCCGATGGGGAAAAGCGTTACATCATTGCACCACAAGGTTTGGTGGTCGGTAATAAAGTTGAAAGTGGGGAGAATGTTGCTCCCGAAATAGGATATGCATTACCAATGAAGAATATGCCATTAGGTACCAATGTGCACAATATTGAAATGCAGCCAGGACAAGGTGGTAAGTTGGCCCGTAGCGCAGGTTCTTCTGCTCAATTGACCAACAAAGAAGAAAAATATGCCATCTTAAAAATGCCTTCCGGCGAATTAAGAAAAATATTGGTGAATTGTTATGCAACTGTAGGTGTTGTTAGCAATAGCGACCACTTCCTGCAGAGTATGGGTAAAGCAGGTCGTAACAGGTGGAAAGGAATTAAACCAAGAACCCGTGGTGTAGCAATGAACCCTGTAGATCACCCAATGGGTGGTGGTGAAGGTAAAGCTTCAGGTGGTCAGCCACGTTCAAGAAATGGTCAGTATTCAAGAGGTCTGAAAACAAGAACAAAAGGAAAAGGAAGTGATAAAATGATTATTCAGCGTAAGAATGGAAGTAAGCTGGCTAAATAATAATAACTAACTAATACAACGATACAATATGGCTCGTTCGATTAAAAAAGGTCCTTATATAGCTTCTCATCTTGAAAACAAGGTGATGGGTATGAATGAAGGCAAAAACAAGAAAGGTGTTATTAAGACATGGAGTCGCCGTTCTACAATTTCGCCGGATTTTGTAGGGCACACTTTTGCTGTACATAATGGCAACAAGTTCATTCCTGTATATGTAACAGAATTTATGGTAGGGCATAAGCTGGGTGAATTTGCACCTACCCGCCAATTCAAAGGACATTCTAAAAAAGAAGGTTAATAAAGAAATTAATAACAATGGAAGCAGTAGCTAAACTGAGAAATCATCCGACATCACCCCGTAAAATGCGGTTACTTGTTGACCTCATCCGGGGCCTGAAAGTAGAGAAAGCATTGGCCGAGCTGGAGCATAATCCTAAAGATTCCGCAGTTCCTCTGCGTAAGTTAGTGTTAAGTGCTATCAACAACTGGAAGCAAAAGAATGAAGGTGGTGATGAAAGTCAACTGGTAATAAAAACAATTATGGTTGATGGAGCAAGAACTTTGAAAAGAATGCGTCCTGCTCCACAGGGTCGTGGCTATCGGGTTCGCAAACGCAGCAACCACGTTACAGTAATCGTTGATAGCAAAGCCGACACACCTGAGAATAAAGACAAACGAGCGGTTAAAATAGGGCCTAAAACAAATAAAATAACCAATAACGCATAATAATGGGTCAAAAAGCAAATCCGATTGGTAACAGATTAGGCATCATCCGTGGATGGGAATCTAATTGGTATGGCAGTAAAAAAGATTATGCTGGCAAACTAATAGAGGATCACAAAATCAGAACTTACCTGAATGCCCGTATCAACAAGGGTGGTATTTCCAAAATTGTTATCGAGAGAACATTAGGTAAATTGATTGTTACAATTCATACTTCAAAGCCTGGTATTATCATCGGTAAAGGTGGTGGAGAAGTAGATCGTATAAAAGAGGAGTTGAAAAAATTGACGGGTAAAGATGATGTGCAGATCAATATCCTGGAGATACGTCGTCCTGAACTGGATGCGATGATTGTAGGAGATACAATTGCCCGCCAGATTGAGAACCGTATTAACTTCAAACGTGCCACTAAAATGGCAATAGCTTCTGCCCTTCGTATGGGGGCTGAGGGTATCAAAGTAAAATTGAGCGGACGTTTGAACGGAGCTGAAATTGCCCGTAGTGAAGAATTTAAACAAGGCCGTGTTCCCCTGCATACATTTCGTATGGATATTGATTATGCGAATGTATTTGCACAAACAGTATATGGAAAAATTGGAATTAAAGTTTGGATCTGTAAGGGTGAAGTATTAGCAAAAAGAGATTTGAACCCGAATTTTATAGCTGGCGGAGGTAAAAACGAAACCGGCGGTGCTGGTGATAGAAGAGATGATCGTGGTGGAGACCGTGGTGGCGATAGAAGAGGTGGCGGAGATCGCCGTGATGACCGTAGAGGTGGCGGAGGTGGTGGAGACCGTAGGGGTGCAGGTGGCGGCGGAGGTAGAAGAAATTAATTGAATTAACTAAGAATAAAGTAACTAGAAATTATATACAATGTTACAACCGAAAAGATCGAAGCATAGGAAAATGCAAAGAGGCCGGATGAAGGGTGATGCTAAAAGAGGCACTACCATTTCTTTTGGTACATATGCATTGAAAGCATTAGATAGCCATTGGATTACTGATCGTCAGATTGAAGCTGCCCGTCAGGCATTGACCCGTGAAATGAAAAGAGAAGGTAATGTTTGGATTCGCATTTTCCC
>JBKJXQ010000395.1:0-3201 GCA_046716235.1 Chitinophagaceae bacterium | reverse complement strand
TGTTAAGTAAAGGAGTCGCTGAGAGCAGAATTATTACAACAAGTTACGGTAAAACAAGACCTATGACTTCTAATGCAAACAGCACAGGCAGAGGTCAAAACAGGAGAGTGGAATTGGAATTATATTTAAGATAAATTTCTTTAAATACTACTAAGCCAGAGGTAAAAGATTTATTGTTATCTCTGGCTTAGTACTTTATATATTCTCCCTTTACCCATTAATTTTTTTAATATCCTCTTTAATACATCTTTAATTTATAATGTATGCCATTTATTGAATCGATTCAGAATAGTAATGAACCTGTAAAAATTTATTATGAAGACTTAGGAAAAGGCAAGCCTGTTGTTTTTATTCATGGCTGGCCATTAAGTGGTTCTATGTGGGAATACCAGGTAACTCAATTATCGCAGCATGGTTTAAGATGTATCATATATGACCGCCGGGGATTTGGAAAGTCTGACCGGCCTTTTTCAGGTTATGACTATAATACAATGGCCGGCGATCTGAAATCATTGCTAAATGAATTAAATCTTATTGATGTTACGTTGGTAGGATTTTCTATGGGTGGTGGAGAGATCGCAAAATATTTTTCTTTATATGGTGGAGCAAGGGTTGCAAAAGTTGTTTTGATAAGTGCAGTGGTTCCGTATATGCTTAAAACAGCGGATAATCCTAAAGGAGTACCCCAGGATGTATTTGATAAAATGGCAAAAGCCATGATAAGGGATAGGCCAACATTTCTGGAAGGTTTCAACAAAGATTTTTATGGCGTAAAAGCGAAGAAAAAACCAGTAACAGATGCATATTTAAACAGCAGCTTAAACAAGGCAATGGACGCCTCTCCGATTGCAACAATAGAATGTGCAAAATCTTTTTCTTCAACCGATTTTAGAAAAGATGTGGTTAAAATAAATGTTCCCACACTAATTATACATGGGGATAAAGATAAAACCGTACCAATAGAACCTACTGGTGAAGAATCTGCAAGACTCATTAAAGGATCTGTTTTCAAAGTATATAAAGGGGCGCCTCATGGTCTTTGGTTTACGCATCAGAAAGAATTAAACCAGGATATTATTGATTTTATTTAAAAAATAATATTCACTTTTTGAAAAATAAAATCAGTGTTCGCTTAACAGAAAGGCTTTAGCAAAGTTTTAGTAGCTGCCTCACTCTAATCTGAATTCTTATTATAAATAAAAATGTTACGGGTTTCAATTAATCAATTGAAACCCGTAACATTTAGTAAATATGAAGCCGGATAACTATAACCCGGCTTCGCCCTGATTATTATTTAGCTCTATACTCAAATTTCTGTCCACCGATAGATGCTTCATACATTAACCCGCCTTTAGTTTGTGTAAAAATCATTACACCATCTTTATATTTAGCATTGGCAGAAGCACCAGCCGTGACTGCTACGGCAGAAGCCTGAGCAGAAAACTCAAATTTGTTTTCTTTGAATCTATTAATAGCAGCCTGGTTTTCAAAAAATATTACTTCCCTATAAGCCTGTCCACCCCATTGAAAACCGATAGTTAGCTGTTTCATTTTAGCCATACCAATCAGTACACCATTCTCATACACTGCTCCATTACCAGCAGCCCCTCCTATTCCTAAACCACCTTTACCAACATTGGGAAAAATTACATATCCCCGGGCACTGGCAAATAAATTTTTTAGTAGCCCATCGGAGTTTATAAATGCGGATTTTGCTGTTTTGCTATCCGCAATTACTTTTCTATCCTTGGAGCCGGTTTGAGCATTTACTGTAGCACCAATAAGCATAATGGTCAATAAAAGTGATGAAACACGTAACGACAAAAAAGAATAATTTTTCATATAGTTTAATTTATATTTTAAGTAAAGAGGCAAACCATGTGCCGTAATATGGACAGCTGGTATACTTGGGATCAATCAGAGAGGTTGTTCTATCAGGTTATTCTTAGAGCTATCTGAAATTGCCGATGATCGCATAAAAGATCTTATCAGTTATTTTATAAAATAAATGCCCGTTTATTTCTCTTATTCTTTTGCGCTGTGACTTATCAGTAAGTCTTCCGTTTACATCAAAAAATTGTTTCTCGTTAAAATATACCAATGCGTAATACTTTTCGCCGCTAAGGAAAGATTTCAGCCGGTTACTTCTTACCGAAATAAAAATCAAGTTTTTTAACTGCTGATTTTCATAGTAATCAAGATTGCTGATCCAGGTGCAATGGAAACTACGCATATCTGCAATAAGATTAATAATATTAATGCTATTATAATTATATTTTGACAGGGTATCCACAAAATTATTTTCTTGCAAATCAAAATTATATATATACCGGAAACTGTCCGAAAGCATTTCAAAAGAAATATATTGGAAATTCTTGTCTTTGAATTCAATATGGAAAGGCTTTTTGTTATAGGCAAATTTGAACCGTGTTTGAATAGAATCAAGCATTTCCCGGTTTTCATTATAATAACGGGTGCTCAAATTTTTTCCGGATGAACAGCCCATACACCCGTATAAAAAGGCGATTAAAAAAAAGATATAGCAGCCGTTGTTTCGCATTTCCTATCGATTAATACAATGAGTAACTCCATATACAATTTGGTGCAATAATCCGGGACTGATCTGTTGAAAAGTTTTTCGCCTGCCATCCATATAGGTAATATTAATCAGTTCATTTTCTTTTGTAATATTGAGTAATACCACATAATGTGTAGGTATCCCAAATCTTGTTGATACATGCCTTTTTTTATACAGTAACCGGTTATTCAGGTAGAGAAATACTGTTCCTGTTTTTAACTTTTTATCAAGGTAAATAAAAAGATCATTTATGTTTGGACGAACCAGGTCGGCACCACGGGGGTGTACTTTCCAGTCAAATAGCTGTCGAAGCATCCTGTTAAATTTTGCATAGTTTGTAGCAGCCCACATGCTGTTCTCATCTCCTGCATCATATCGTTTATTAAAAAAATTAAGATATCCTTTAAAATGATCAGCCAGCGTAAGAAACCACATTTGTGTAGCAGGGTTAATATCTAACATACCTTTGTATTTTATCCGGCCGGCCATTTTTCTTACAGCTTCAGAAGGAGTTAATATGGCTTGCCCCATTTGTAACTTTCCTTCTTTATATAATTTAAGGAGCCCTTTTACAAAACCCAGGGGATCATGATCCAGTGTAATAAAAGAGATAGCTGTATAAC
>JBKJXQ010000394.1:0-4991 GCA_046716235.1 Chitinophagaceae bacterium | reverse complement strand
CTTTTGCAGGTCTTAATTCGTGTAGTTTCATTTTTTTGATTTTTGACTTAACGGGGAATCACCCCTCGCTTAATAATTTGATATTTCAGAATTTCTTATGCTACTTCTTCCACTTTCAACAAGTGTGTTACTTTACGAATCATACCTAATATCTGTGGAGTAGCAACAACTTCTTTACTGGAATTTGTCTTACCAAGACCTAATGCCTCTACAGTCAGCTTCTGACGTTCAGAACGGTCGATGGGACTTTTTACCAATGTTATTTTTAATTTTTTCATAATAGTGAGTTGTACGTTGTAAGTGTTGAGTTGTAAGTAAAGAAAACCTAATACTTAAAACTTAATACCTATAACTCTTATCCATTAAATACTTTTTTCAAACCGAGAGTACGGGTTTTTGCAATGGTAATAGGTTCACGAAGCAAAGCAAGTGCTTTAAAAGTTGCTTTAACCACATTATGAGGATTGGCAGAGCCTAAAGATTTTGCCAATACGTCGGTAACACCTGCAGCCTCTAATACGGCACGCATAGAACCTCCGGCGATTACACCAGTACCATGAGCAGCTGGTTTAATCAAAACTTTGGCAGCACCTTCTTTAGCCCATTGATCATGAGGGATAGTACCTTTCATAACCGGAACTTTAATAAGGTTCTTTTTGGCATCTTCAATTCCTTTAGTGATGGCTTCCTGAACTTCTTTGGCTTTACCAAGACCATGACCAACGACACCGTTTTCATTTCCTACTACCACAAGGGCAGAAAAGCTGAAGGCACGGCCACCCTTCGTTGTTTTTACAACACGATTGATGGAAACAACTTTATCTTTTAGTTCCAGGTCACCGGCTTTAACCTTGTTTACGCTAAACTTTGACATTTATACTTGTAATTAAAAGTTTGAATCTTATTTATTAAAATTGAAGTCCTGCTTCTCTTGCTCCGTCAGCTACTGCTTTTACACGTCCGTGATACAGGTAACCACCACGGTCAAACACCACTTCTTTCACACCTAAATCCACTGCCTTACGGGCTACTGCTTCACCAACCAATTTGCTCTTTTCACTTTTTGTTCCTTTCTGTGCTTTAATTTCTTTATCTTTTGTAGAAGCTGCTGCGATAGTTGCTCCATTAATATCATCAATCAACTGAGCATAAATATCAGTATTACTTCTAAATATGGAAAGACGTGGTCGTCCTGTAGTACCGCTTATATTCTTACGAACATTAAAGCGAATTCTTTGTCTTCTTGCTGTTTTTGTTTTTGCGTTCATCTTATTTTATTTTCAATCCTGATTCTGCCAGGATGTAATTTCCTCTTAATTATTTACCAGCCGCTTTACCAGCTTTTTTGCGAACAACTTCACCCAAATAACGAACACCTTTTCCTTTGTATGGCTCCGGCTTACGTAAGCCACGCAATTTAGCTGCTACCTGACCGATTAATTGTTTGTCAATACCTACTAAAGTAATTATTGGGTTTTGTCCTTTTTCCTGTGCTGTAGCTACTTTTATTTCTTTTGGTATCTCAAAAATAATGTTGTGAGAAAATCCTAAAGAAAGATCCAAAACATTTCCCTGGCTGGCAGCTTTAAACCCCACACCTATCAGTTCAAGCTTTCTCTCATATCCATCAGTAACGCCTTTTACAAGGTTAGAAACAATTGAACGGTATAAACCATGTAATGCACGGTGACGAATTTGGTCGGTAGGCCGGGTAAAATTTACCTGTCCATCTTTTACTTCCACTGTAATATCACGGTCTACCATCTGCTTCAATTCCCCTTTTGGTCCTTTTACAGATACTATATTATCTTTTCCAACGGTTACTACCACACCGGTTGGAACATTTACTGGTTGCTTTCCTATTCTTGACATTTTAAGTCTGTTTAAAAGTTTACTGTTGAAGACCTGTCAGCCTGTTAGGTATCGGCTTAATGTATCATCAACTTTTATTTCCTGATTTTTTTCAGGATTTAATAAATATAACAAAGTACTTCGCCACCTACATTCTGCACTTTCGCTTCTTTATCCGTCATCACACCTTTTGATGTAGATACAATAGCTACTCCAAGTCCATTTTTTACCCGGCGTATTTCTGCTGGCTTTGAATACTGGCGCAAACCCGGACGGCTAACCCTTTCCAAACTTTGAATAGCGGGTTGTTTTGTTGACGCATCATATTTCAAAGCAATTTTTATTACTCCCTGCTTACTGTCATCTTCAAATTTATATTTCAGGATATAACCCTGAGCATATAAAATTTCAGTCATCCTTTTTTTCAGGTTAGATGCGGGAATATCCACAACACGATGGCCTGCCATCTGTGCGTTTCTAATTCTTGTCAGAAAATCTGCTATAGGATCTGTTACCATATTTTTTTCCCTCCTACGTCCCGTCTCGTTTGAAACGAGACGAAATAATTGGATTGTTTTAAATTTTTATTTGATGTTCGAGATTTAAAGTTTGATGTTGAAGTCGTTATAACTTTAAACTTCAAACTGTTTTACCAGCTTGCTTTTTTCAAGCCCGGAATTTTTCCGTTAAGTGCCATGTCTCTCATCATAATTCTTGAAAGACCAAAATAGCGGATATAGCCCCTTGGACGACCCGTTAACTGGCAACGATTCTTTAAACGAACCTTCGAAGAATTTCTTGGTAGTTCATCCAAAGCTTTCCAATCGCCGGCCTTTTTTAACTCTTCACGTTTAGCGGCAAATTGAAGAACCATTTTCTCCCTTTTTCTTTGCCTGGCTTTTACTGATGCTTTAGCCATATTACAATTTTAGATTTTAGATTTCAGGATTCAGATTGCCAGCAGGGCTTTCATAAACCTGTAATATTATTTAATTAGTACTTGGTTTTTTAAACGGCATACCTAATTCTTTCAATAATTCATAAGCTTCTTCGTCGGTATTCGCAGTTGTTACGAAAGTAATATCCAGACCTGTTATCTTATTTACTTTATCAAAATCAATTTCAGGGAAAATGATTTGTTCTGTAACACACATTGTATAATTACCCCGGCCATCAAACGCTTTTTCACTTACTCATTTAAAGTCACGAACACGGGGTAAGGCTACAGCAATTAAACGATCTAAAAATTCAAACATCTTAACACCACGCAACGTTACTCTTGCACCAATCGGCATATTCTTACGCAGCTTGAAGTTGGAAATATCTTTCTTCGACATGGTTGCCACTGCTTTTTGACCAGTGATAGTTGCCAATTCATCCAGGGCAATATCAACCAACTTTTTATCAGTTACAGCACCATTCACTCCACGATTCAGGCAAATCTTCTCCAGCTTTGGAGCCTGCATCATAGTTTCATAATTGAATTTTTTTACCAAAGCAGGTACTACTTCTTTAGTGTACTTATCTGCCAGTCTTGGGGTATATTTTTTTGTACTCATTATTTATTACCTCCCTGAGTTTTTTTAATTTTAAAAACCCTTTCCGTTTTACCTTCCTTTCTTACTCTTGTAATCTTAGCACCTGCTTTTTGAGCAGCATCCCATAGCATTACATTACTAATATGAATGGGTGCTTCTTTTTTTACAATGCCACCTTTAGTATTTTGAGCAGAAGGCTTGGTATGTTTGGTGATGATGTTAACACCTTCAATCAATACTTTACCAGTCTCAACTAAAACTTCTTTTACAATCCTGGGTTTTGACAAATCCTTATCGTCTCCGGTAATTACCACCACACTGTCCCCTTTTCGGATATTGTACTTGGGTTTAAATCTTGCTTTCATTTTTTCTATTCTTTATCCGCCACAGCGGATTAGTTAATTATTTTATGTTATCAACTTCAGTTCTTTAATCATCTTCGTTGCTTCGCACTCTTCATCTTCCTGTTCTCTACTCAACTATTTAAAGTAAATTAAAGTACTTCAGGAGCCAGGGAAATAATTTTCATATATCCTTTATCACGGAGCTCTCTTGCTACCGGCCCGAAAATACGGGTACCTCTTGGCTCATCTGCCTGGTTCAATATCACTACTGCGTTATCATCGAAACGGATATAAGAACCATCCTTACGACGTAGTTTGTTGGTGGTGCGGACAATTACAGCTTTTGCAACTGTTCCTTTTTTAATACCGCCTGCAGGCATTGCATCTTTTATAGTAACAACAATTTTATCTCCAATCCTTGCATAACGCTGACCGCTATTGCCAAGTACACGGATACATAGTACCTCTTTGGCACCACTGTTATCCGCTACACTTAACCGGCTTTCTTGCTGAATCATTTTATTTCGATTTTATAGTACTCAGACATTTAGTACTTAGTACTTAGATTTTACGAACTCTTTTGTCTTGCTACTGAATACTTTTATACTCAATACTTTTTTACTTCACTTTCTCCACCACCTCTACCAATCTCCAACGTTTTGTTTTACTAAGCGGACGGGTTTCCATAATCTTAACCACATCACCAATGCTGCACTCATCCTTATCATCATGAGCATGAAACTTAGTAGTTTTCTTTACGAACTTTCCATACATAGGGTGTTTTACTTTTCTTTCCACCGCAACGGTGATGGTCTTTGCCATTTTGTTGCTGGTAACAACACCTGTTCTTGTTTTTCTTAAATTTCTTTCTTCCATTGTTTTAGCTTTATTATGCTTGCTGTTGCTTCAACTGTAATTCAGTAATCAACCGGGCTATATCCCGGCGGAGCCCACGGATCGTCATTGGGTTTTCCAACGGCGAAATAGTATGGGCAAACTCTAATTTCTTTAAACGTTGCTTGTCTTCTTCAAGACGAGCCTTCAGGTCATTTTCATTCATACCATGAATGCTCTTTACAAAATCTGCTTTTTTTGACATCGTAATTACGATTTATAAATTATTACGCAGTTTCCAAATCCCTGCGCATGATAAACTTTGTTTTGATAGGCAACTTGCCTGCCGCCAGCGACAATGAAGCACGGGCAACTTTTTCATCTACACCATCCACTTCAAATAAGATGCGGCCTGGTCTTACTA
>JBKJXQ010000393.1:0-2656 GCA_046716235.1 Chitinophagaceae bacterium | reverse complement strand
TATTTCCCTCTCAAATAAACACTAAATGTAATCCCCTGTTTCTTCAAAGACGAAAGAGTATTCGTGTATTCATTCCTGGCATCAGACCTGATATTATTTAATCCCTGGGAAAATTTTATTTCAGGTGATAAAATCAACTTGCTTTTTGCCAGCCCGATATCAACTCCAATTCCTGCATCACCCGACAGGATAGATTTTTTTACAGGTATTTTTTTTGATGACGCCGCATCCTGGCTTACCAAATAACTGAATGAAGGTCCCAATGAAATAAACGGTGCAATATTTTTATCAGACAACCGGATAATTATCGGAAGTGCTACAGTAACGGAGGTGTTCTTTAGTTTTACCGGGTCTGAAATTATCTGAGTACCAGTAGCTGCTCTTCTTTGATACACCAGTTCGCCACCTTCCATTGAAATAAGTGTAGATGGCCGGAGGGAAATATTTTTACCAATACCCAGCTGGTAAATAATACCAAGGTCGAGGTTGATAATATTTTTTGGATTAATACCAATAATAGTGGTATTGCCAGCCTCTGTATAAGTTGGTTTCAATTTGCTAACACCGCTGCCGGCTACTACGCCAAAACTATTTTTCTTTATTGGTTTCTTATTATTGGGATTATTTGATTTGTCAGCATTTATTTGTTGCGCTGCTTGTCTTACCAGTGCCAGTGTAGTCAATGCACATGCCCACTTAGGAGCTATGGTTGTTGCTTTATTGGCATAGTAAAGTGCACTGTCTTTATTTTTATTTTCCAGATGCAGCAAGGCCAGTTTATTTTGAATATATGCACCATTAGGATCAATAGCCAGTGCTGTATATGCATTTTGAAAGGCGATTGATCTGTCACCATTCGTACCGCCATTTCCAAAATCGCCACTTGCTTTTAATAAATACATCCGGCCCATTAATGCGGTGGCATAATCGGCATCATATTCCCTGATAATATTGATTGCTTTTTCCAATCGTAATCCTGATTCATAGAATTCCTGTTTTTGTTTGGAAGATTGATTGGTTTGGCAACCCAGGTACTGGTTCACTTTATCCTGGGCAAGATTAATAAACTCAACAGCTAATGTTGATTTTGCATCTAATGTGTACGGATTTCCGGCATATTTTGTATTCAATGTTTCATAATAATACTCGGCTGATGATTTGCCGGTGATGTTCTTATTATTGATAGCATTATTAAACAGATCATACGTTTGAAGAAGGGTAGTGTCTGCTGTTGTGTAATGATAAGGCCGGTTATTATTTCGGGATACTTCGGAAAATGGAGCAGAATTTCCCGGCCCCTTGCTTTGTTGCATTTTTATTTTTAACCAACGATTGAGGTAAGCTGTGTCAACTGTACTGATTATTCTGTCCGTGTTCTCATTACAACAGAAATAAGGTTCCTGCTTTCGTTTAAATTGTTGCTGGGCAACGGAAGGCACATTTTTATTTACATAGTTCTGTATTTCCTGGTAGCTTATTTTATTATCAGGGGCTGTCGTACTTTCTGCAGATCCGGCAAGGCCGTCTACGAGGTAATAAGTAAATAAGCCATGTCCGTTACCAATAGTAACATCCTCTAATGATTCCTGTCCTGCACCGGTAGCGAGCATAATAGTTTCGCCAACTCTTTTTTCGGAAATGGCATTATTTAAAAAATTCTGTCCTGCTATTCCTCCCGGCAATTCATTGGAACGGCAGGCATCCATAATAAAAAAAACTTCAACACCTTTGGTTGTTTCTTTTGCTATTTTCTTTTTCAGGTTAAATAATTGTATCGCACCGCTAACCAGGTAATTATTTTTATCACCCATCGGGTTGCAATCATAACCCAAAAAGAAAAATTCGTCTTCATCAATAGCGTCACCATGTCCGGCCAGGTAAATAAATAGCCGGTCGCCTTTCTGTAGTTGTTTTGCTTTCAGCCACTGGAAACCTTTTCCCCAAAAGTTGGAATTGATAACCTGGTCATTCAGTAAACAAAAAATATTATCGTCTTTCAGGCTTCCGCCACCTGGTGATTTTAAATAATCCCGGAAGAGTTCAGCATCTTTATCGGCATAGGCCAGCGGTCTTACATATTTATATTTGGAAACACCCATTACGAAAGCAAATGTCTGCGGACCCTGGATGGCAGTATCTCTTAATTTGAGTGGTGATTGTCCGTAAGCATTAAATCCGGTAGCTACTAGCAGTGATAGGCTAGCCAGGTTTAAGAGGTATCTCATTGAGTGTAGATTGATAAAATGAAGATAGGTAAATAGCGAATAAATTTATTAGATTTTGCATTAAACGAATTTACGTCCCCCTTCGGGGAATAATAAAACCTATACTTTATTACTATCGCCGGGGGCTTTACTTCTTTTCAACAATCAATTTAAAAAGGCTGCTGCTGCCATCATCATTGTCTGCTGCCAATACAAGGTGAAAAAAGTTTTTGGTTTCCTTTGTTATACAAACGGATTCTATTTTCTGTCCTTTAAATTTAGGGTCTATGTTTTCCAGGTCAATAACGTAGTCAGGGTTAATGGCTTTCCATCTTTTTTTGGAAGAAATATTATTTACTATCCATAAATAACTTTTGCCGATGGCCCCGTCATCGAGACTGTTCCGGGTATCCTCTGTTGATACGGTGAGTATAAGTCTGTCACTTTTGCCG
>JBKJXQ010000392.1:0-5545 GCA_046716235.1 Chitinophagaceae bacterium | reverse complement strand
AATGAAAATGCAGAATAATATATCAGAACCCCAGCGGGGTTCAACAAAAATATGAGTAACGAACGGAACCCCCGAAAAGTGCGACCCTTCGTCACCTCAGGGTAAACTCGACAGACGATGCCATGAAATATAAAAGCTGGAACAAAAAATTAATAATCTAAAATAAAGAGGCTTCGACTACGCCTCGCAAGACAATGAGTACAAAAAATAATTTATCACCGGTTGAACGAATTAAAAAAGCCAGTGATGGCTTACGGGGTACGTTGAAAGAAAGTTTACAGGATAATATTACCGGTGCGTTGCGTGAAGATGATCAGTCGGTGATTAAATTTCATGGACTCTATCAACAGGATGACCGTGACAGAAGAGAAGAACGCAGCAATAAAAAGTTAGAGTGGTTGTATTCATATATGATTCGCCTGCGGTTGCCGGGTGGTTTTCTTAGCCCGGAGCAATGGATCGGTTTACATCATATAGCCGGTGAACATTCTACTGGTACTATAAAGATTACAACAAGACAAACGGTACAACTGCATGGGATTTTAAAGTCGCATATTAAACCCACCATTCAATCGTTCAATACATTTCATTTAGATTCGATTGCAGCCTGTGGTGATGTGAACAGAAATGTAACCTGCAGCGCCCATCCAAATGAGTCACCGCTGCATAAACAGGTTTTTGACTATGCTGATAAACTTAGTGTGATGGCGTTGCCAAAAACAAGAGCTTATTATGATATATGGCTGGATGAAGAAATGATTGCCGATAAAAAGGAAGAAGATCCATTATATCAAGACAGGTATTTGCCACGTAAATTTAAAATAGGTATTGCTATTCCGCCGAACAATGATGTTGATGTGCTGACTAATGATGTTGGGCTGATCGCTATTATTGAAAATAACGAACTAAAAGGTTTTAATATAGCAGCAGGAGGGGGGCTTAGTGCTACACATGGTAATGAGAATACGTATGCAAGATTGGCAACTATACTGGGCTTTGTGGCCGGTGAAGAAAATATATTGAAAACTGTTTATGAAATAATGACCATTCAACGGGACTATGGCAACCGCAGCGACAGAAAACTGGCAAGGCTTAAATATACTATTGATAAGTTGGGTGTTGAAGCATTCAAAATCGAATTAGAAAAACGTTGTGGATTTGCATTGGAACAAGCCAGGTCTTATAATTTTACTTCACGCAAAGATCATTATGGCTGGAAGCAGAACCATGAACATAAATGGTATTATACCTTATTTGTTGAAAATGGAAGGGTGCTGGATGATGAACAAGCTCCTTTAAAAACTGCATTGTATGAAATAGCAAAAACGGGTAAGGCAAATTTTCGGTTTACCGGAAATCAGAATGTAATTTTGGCTGATATTGCAGTAGCAGATAAAAATGAAATCGATGGTTTGTTGCAACAGTTTGCTCTTATCAATCATACTGATGATGCGGGAGAATTGAGAAAAAATGCCATGGCTTGTGTGGCATTTAATACCTGTCCGCTGGCATTAGCCGAGGCGCAAAGATATTTGCCAGGCCTTATTTCTAAAATAGAACCGATACTGAAAAAGTATGCATTGCAAAATGACGAGATAATCTTGCGGATGACAGGTTGCCCGAATGGTTGTGGCCGCTCACCTGCAGCAGAGATTGGCCTTATTGGGACGGCATACGGAGAATATAATTTGCATATCGGTGGTGACAGGGTAGGAGAACGACTAAATAAAAAATATAAGAGCCATCTGAATGAAGACCATCTGTTAGAAACACTTGATGAATTATTTGATGCTTTTAGTAAGGAAAGAATGGCTGGAGAGACATTCGGTGATTTTTCCAATCGTAAATGGATAAGTGATGAAGATGAGAACAATACAGTATAACGGAATCTGGCTTTCACTTTTTGACAGGGAGTATAAGTTCAACTATCCGCTATATTTTTTAGAAAATAACCCTAATCTTTTTGATAGTGTAGGGCAACGCATCCTGTATAGAATTATGAATGCAGAAAAAAAGGTAAGCGATCCAATAACAAAAATAGAAAATTCAACGCTGAATAAATCAGTAGTTATACCCGTTAACAAGGCCCCAAAAACATAACCTAAATCTCTCCAGAATCTGAATACTCCAAGGCTTTTTGCCCTTTGTTGAGGATTTGTATTTTCTGCAATGCTTGAAAGAAATGTTGGGTAAACAATAGCAGTTCCAATACCAAGTACTACTGAAATAATAATGTAATGAATCATATTATCAGCGTAAGTCAGTAAACCAATTGCTATGCCTTGTAATAACATACCAACAACAAGTAAATCTTTTTTACAATAAATATCAGATAATCTTCCTGTTACTAATTGTGCCAAACCCCATACAGCTGGATAAATAGCAGTAATTATTCCTATATTCTCAATAGTATAGCCACGGTGTGATAACAGCACCGGTAATATGCCCCAAATCATTGCATCGTTAAGATTGTTAATTAAGCCGGCCTGTGTTACTGATCCAAGATTTTTATTCAACCAACTGGTTTCAGCGAATACATTTTTCAAAGCAGGAGTTGCAGTATCTTTTGTTGCCTCTAATTTTGCATGTCCGCTTGTGTCTTTAATAAAAAACCAGGTTAATACAGTGCCCAATACTACTAACCCAATGCCTATAATAAAAGGGTATGGTCTTAATCCAAATTTATTCGCAATGGTGCTGGTTGCAAAAGCTACTATACCCAGCATCGCATAACCTGCAAATTCGTTAAGCCCCATTGCATATCCCCTTTCTTTTTCACCAACCAAATCAATTTTCATGACTACTGTACTCGACCATGTTAAACCCTGGTTGATGCCTAATAAGATATTTGCCACTATAATCCAGTTCCAATTATTTGCATACATTAAAATGAATGGAACGGGTATGCCTATAAGTCATCCACAGAGTAAAAGGTTTTTTCTGCCAAGCTTATTTGCTAAGGCTCCGGTAAAGTAATTAGTAACTGCTTTGAATAAACCAAATACAACTATGAAGGATAAAATTATAGAAGCTGATGTAAGGTGAAATTCTTTTTCGGCAATTTCCGGTAATAAGGTTCTTTCTAAACCAATCATTCCGCCGACAAGGGCATTAATAAAAACCAGGAGCCAAAATTGTTTCCTGTTTTCCCTTAATCCTAATTTTATTTCCATAATCATGGCAATTTAAATGATGGCATCTGTTTGCTACTGCTCTGTATTAACTGGATTTAATTCGCTAACATTATCTCAAATGGTTTTTTTAATAATTGTGCGATAGTTATGTGAGTATTGTTCGGAATTTGCCATGCCGCTTTTTTACTCAGCGGGTTAATATTATGTATGGAAAGCGGTTTACCAGTTTGCAGCCAGTTATAAAGGTTATAAGTAGTAATTATTTTTATATCCGTCATTATGTGAATATTGTCTTCACAAATATGAACATATACAAGTGTTAATCCTTTAACATAAGATAAATAATTACCTGATTGCTCTAATGCGGCTTAAACTTACTTGTGTAATACCCAGGTAGGAAGCAACATACTTTAAGGGTACTCTCATCAGCACATTGGGTGTTTGGGCGATTAACGCATTGTATCTTTCTTCGGCAGTATGAAATTGTATGCCTTCAATTCTATTTACTGTTTCTACATAAGCTGCCTCAAATATTTTTCGGAACAGTCGTTCTATAGCTGGATAGGTGTCATATAGTTTAAAAAGCTGTTGAGCATTGATAGCAATTATTTCAGCATCTTCCAGAATTTCTATTGCTTTCTGGCTCGGCTTTCCGGTAAACAAACTTTCAACTCTCACAATAATATTATTTTCAAAAGAAAAACTTTCTGTAATATCTATACCATCTTTTAAATAATAGATACGGGCACAACCTTTATTGATAAAATAGATAGTTTTACAGGTGTGCCCAATAGATTGAAGCTCTTTTTTTTTATCTATTGTCAAAATGGTAATAATATCTGTAATGGCTTTTTCCGCCTCTTTGGAAAGTGTATTAAAATGCTGAAAGAATTGGAAAAGCTGTTTCATTAGTAACTTAAGATAGTTATTTTATTCGTTCTGCTTGAAACTTCATTCAAATTGTTATTTAGCACAAAGATGCAAAGACTATCTGTAATGCCAGTTGAGAGGTCAGGCATAAGCAGTGGCAATTATCGGACGAAGTAAAATTGATTTCGATAAATAGGTATATCTGCAAAAAAATGAAAGAGCCTTTATGGCGGTATAGTATATTTGTACCGATCAATATTACGACTATCATTCTTCCTTGCAAGTTTGTCCCGAGTTGATTGAAGGACACATTTGTAGTACATTAATCTACTGAGCAATGAACGAACAATTAAGTATAAAAAGAACAAAAGGTAACGATGCGGATTTTCAAGAATTGATTACTGCATTAGACAAAGAATTATGGAATGAGTTAAATGAAGACCAGGCTATTTACGATCAGTTTAATAAAGTGCCGGATATTAATACAGCTCTTGTATTGTACGTACATGAAAAGCCAGCTGCTTGTGGGTGTATTAAGAATTATAATAAAACTACAGCGGAGATTAAAAGAATGTTTGTAATAAAAGAATTCAGGGGCAAAGGCTTTTCGTCAATGATATTAAAAGAATTAGAAAACTGGGCAAAAGAACTTGGTTTCCAATATGCTATTTTAGAAACCAGTATTCATTTTAAAGCAGCCCGTGCTCTATATACCAATGCGGGATATCAAATAACAGATAATTACGACCAGTATGCAAACCTGGAAGAAAGTGTTTGTATGAAAAAAGAATTAATAAAAGCTGGGTATCAGAATCAAGTGATTTGAAAAGGATGTAAACTACGGCATTCCTTAAGCTCGATCATAGCTACGGTTGTGAGATATGCAAAACATTCCACTTTATAGAAACGTTGAAGAGATTTGAAAATGTATTTTCTACTATTTTTCCAGCCTATGTAATGATGTAGATTATAAAAGTCTATTAATTTGGTAGACTAAAATAATTTCCTATTTTTGCAGCTATGAAAAAAAGGGGGCAGTTGTTTATTTTGATTACCATTTTGCTGCTATCAGTTCAATTTAGTTTTGCTCAGCAAGCACAAACACTTGTATGGAATACATTTCAATTTCCGGTGAAATTATCCACTAAGTGGCAATTACATAACGATATTAGTTATCGGACAATGGGTGTATCCGCCTCTGCTTTTCAGTACACGTTCAGAACCGGAATAAGAAGATTTATCAACGAAAAATGGAATGTAGCAACGGGACTTGCATTCTTTTTTACCCGGACAAGTTTTGATAAAACCAATCATGAGTTTGGTCGTGAGTTCAGGTTATGGCAGGAAGCTGTAAAGGAAAATAAATTGAATAAAAAATTGAGTTTGTTTAGCCGTTTCAGAACAGAAGAACGTTTTTTTGCTGCTACCTCTAAAAAGGATGAAAGTTTTGCTTTGCGATTCCGATATAGAATGGCAGTTGTTCAAACATTATCCAATAAATGGAAAATACAATTAGCAAATGAATATATGCGGCAATTAAC
>JBKJXQ010000391.1:0-3437 GCA_046716235.1 Chitinophagaceae bacterium | reverse complement strand
AATCTATAAAGCCCGGCGAAGGTGGTACAGGTATTACTTTTGAGTAAAACAGCTTATATAATTTCACCCATAAGCATCGTATGTATGGCAGCTTCTTTTACTTGGTAAATCCTAAAGAAGTAAATGGTACCTCGACAGCAAGGGGTTCGGTACCATCTGCCACTGCGAAAAAATATAATACCGATGTAATGAGTGTTCCTGATTTGTTTATGACCCGTGCCGGAATAAGTTATATGGTAAATAGATTAACGTTTTCTGGTGGTGTTCGTGTAGAAGGCTTGCCTTCACAAGATTTAGTAGGTGGCAGCCGTGGTTTCAGAAGACCTGGTTACATTATTTCTGCTGAACCTTCTGCAACATTAGAAACCAAAAAATTCAGTCTTAACCTCACTGTTCCTTTTGCGCTGAAAAGAAATCGTACACAAAGTAATTCCGATAAACGCCGCAGTGCCGATACTGGTACACATGTGCAGGGTGATGCTGCTTTTGCAGATTATCTTGTAAGTGCAGGCATAACTTTTAAATTATAAATTATTATTATAATGATTAAAGTATTAAAGCAACGTAAATTTTACATCCTTGTTATGGTGTGTTTGCAAATGCAATCTGTATTTGCCCAAACAGACATCGATGCCATTATGATGGAAAAAAATGCCTTTTGCGTAGGCCCGATGTACAGCTACAGCAGTTGGAAAAACTATTGGGAAGGAACACTTAAAAGAGATAATCAAAACCTTGGAAAAGTATCCACACAAATGTTTGGGTTAATGGGTAATTATGGAGTTACCAGAAAGTTAAACCTGCTTTTCAGTGTGCCTTATGTAAAAACGAAAGCATCTGCCGGTACACTGCAGGGTATGAAAGGCGTACAGGATCTGAATCTTTTTGCAAAATGGAGACCTGTTCAAAAAAAGATGGGTGGTGGTAAGCTATCAATCTTCGGTATTGCCGGTGTTTCCTTTCCACTAAGTAAATATGTTGCCGATTTTTTACCGCTTTCCATTGGGCTTCATAGTAAAACTGCTTCCGCAAGGGTAATGGCAGATTATCAGAAAGGCAACCTTTTTGCCACTGCGTCGGCTACGTATGTATTGAGAGATAATATAAAGATTGACCGTACATCATATTATACTACTGAGACCCATCTTACCAATGAAGTAGAAATGCCAGATGGTACCAGTTTTAATTTCCGTGCTGGTTTCAGAAACCATCGTTTAATAGCAGAAGCAGTTGTAAACAACTGGACAACATTAGGTGGTTTTGATATTAGTCGCAACAACATGCCTTTTCCCAGTAACAGGATGAATGCAACAACTATTGGTGTAAATATTAAGTATGTTCTTCCATCATTGCCACAGCTATCAATTGTAGCCGGAGGAAATACAACTGTAGCCGGAAGAAATACGGGACAGGCAACAACTGTATATGGATCCTTCTTTTATGTGCTGGATTTCAGCCGTAAAACAAAATCATCTGATAAAACTGCGAAAACAAATTAATTATGAAAAAGCTTATTTTCTTTTCAATAATCATCATTTCTCTTCCGGCTATATTCTTTGTTTCCTGTAATAAGGATGTCGAAGGCCGGACAGATAATATTAATGCACTCAATCCTGCAAAAAATGATTTGAATGCAGGTATATGGAAACCTATATTACTTACTGGCCCATCAGAATTTGCAGTGGCAGCACCTGTAGCTACTACAACACCTGATTACGTTGCACAGATAAATGAAATTAAAACCTGGCAGGCTGATTTAACAGCTGAAGAAAAAAGAATTGTAAAATATTGGAGTGCCGGTGCTGTATTACGCTGGAATGAACTTATGAGAGAACTGGTGGCAAAACATAATCTGGCTCCTTATCAAAATGCAGATGGAACTTATCCCTTTCCAAGTGCCAGCAACCCGTTAGCTTATCCACAGTTTCCCTTTGCCAATCCGCCGTATGCTGCAAGGGCTTATGCTTATGTAAGTGCTGCGCAATATGATGCATTAGTAGCTGCATTTCATTATAAGAAACTGTATAACCGGGCAGCACCTTATACAGTTGATGCTACTGTAAATGCACTGATACCAAAATCAGATCTTCCTTCGTATCCATCAGAAGATGCAGTGGTGATTGGTGCTTCCGTGGAATTATTGAAATTACTTTTTCCCGGTGATCAGGATTTTATCAATCAAAAAGCTGAGGAACATAGAAGGTCCCGCCTTATTGCAGGAGCAAATGTTCGCAGTGATTTGGAAGCCGGTGAAGCACTGGGAAAATCGGTAGCACAAAAATATGTAACCCGTGCAAGGGGAGACAGAGCCGGAGCTGCCATTGGTACTCCCACAGAATGGGCCCAATTAGAAACAGATTGTATTGCCCGGGGAGAAACTCCATGGTATAGTCTTGACCTACCCAAGCGTCCACCAATGTTACCTGTATTTGGAAAAGTAAAATCATTTTTGTTTGACTCTCTTACTTGTATTTCACTTCGTCCACCCCCGCCGCCACTGGTAAATAGCCAGAAAATGAAAGATGAAACAGAAGAGGTATATCAATTTATAAAAAACCCCACAAGAGAGCACACAGCAATTGTTCATTTCTGGGCAGATGGGGTTGGCACCTACACACCACCGGGCCACTGGGATGCTATAGCAGCAGAAGATTTCATTCCAAAAAATTTCAGTGAGGTGCGATGGGCAAGAAACATGGCATTAATAAATATGTCCTTAATGGATGCAGCAATTGTTTGCTGGGATACAAAATATTTTTATTACAACCCAAGGCCAACACAATTAAATCCTGCAATAAAAACATTGACAGGTATTCCTAATTTTCCTGCATACATATCCGGACACTCTACTTTTAGTGGTGCTGCCGCAGGTATCCTCAGTTATATTCTTCCTGAAAAAGCAGTAGAGTATGAGGCAATGGCAAAAGAGGCATCGATGTCAAGAATATATGGTGGAATACATTTTCGCAGCGATTGTGAAGTTGGATTGGTAGTGGGTAAAAATATAAGCAACTATGCAGTACAAAGAGCTATGACAGATGGAGCTGACTAATTTTTTACAGACTAAGCAAGCAACCGTGTTGTAAGTTTTTACTGATCCCATTTTTTAACTGCTGATTATTACTAAAAAAAGAAGCAAAAAAAGATATGAGAACATTGTTTTTGATCTTATTGGCTTTTAATACAGTTACCCAGGCACAAACAACAGTTGCTGGTAACGATACAATTGTTAATCCCAGGGGGATGGATAGCGTTACCATCATTTCTTATCTGAAACAAAATTTGATTCAATATCTGCCTTCAACAAAAGGAACTTATATTTTCTCTGGTAAGAAAACAGAATCAATCAACCTGTCACAAATTCCTGCAGATATTACCAATAAAACAGGTCGCCAGGTTTTTGCAAAAGTTCCCGGTGTATTTGTTTATGATATGGA
>JBKJXQ010000390.1:0-6469 GCA_046716235.1 Chitinophagaceae bacterium | reverse complement strand
CTTTTGATGCAGCCAGTATATAATTATACACTTTGCCATTTTCCGGTTGGGGCATTTTTTCAAATCCTTTCATTTTTTCTACCAGCGAAGCGTTGTCTGCTGATAAAAAACGAATAGCTTCATAAGATGCCAGAGATGTATAAGCATATATTCTGCTGGCAACGGGTGGGGTAAATACATCATAAATTATTATCTGTGTAAGCTGATCCTGGTTATTATGCAATACCTCAACATTGTTTATAATAGTAGTATCTTTTTGCTTACAGGAAGAAAAAGCAACAATCAGAATAATGAGCCCAGATAACAGATACATCGAATAATTTTTCATTATAACAAATATTTATTTCGGCAAAACATTTCTGGACCGTCCATTTATGTCAGTAATTGAAATTGATTTTACATTAACGAGTGTTGAAAAAAACCGGCTGCCTTGTGAAAGAAATGATGACCCAAAACTGCACTCCATTTTTTGTTTTTTGCCATTTGCAAAGGTTATTATAGCATACATATCAGCAGGTGTCGCCGGTATAATATTAATTGCCTGTTTATTTTTATATACCTGAACAGGTCCACGGTTTTGTGTGGCGATAATAAGATAACTGCCATCAGCTGATCTTAACTTAGCCAATCCCTTTCCATTTCCATTAATATAAATACCGCTTTGTAAAATACTTAACGGAATAAAACCTCCTTTGCCATCCCCTTTTAATACCAGTCCATTTAATGCATCATAGCGGCCAACAGTTGGGTCAGTACCATAATCATTTGTATTAAAAGCAACATCCATATTACCATCTCCGTCAAAATCATCGGCTACGATTCCATTTAATATAGAAAGTTGTGCCTGCACCGGCAACGCTTTGAGGGTAAAATGTCCATTACCATCATTCTGTATATAGGCAGATGACATATAATTTGCAGATAACTTTACAGCATCTTTTCTTTTCTCAACAGGTAATACTTTATCCATCGTTGCTTCCGAATAAGATGTATAATTTTGAAAATCTTTTCTTGTTCCCAGTATTTGTTTTATCATATCGTCTCTTCCATAAGCAGGAAACTCATACCATGCTGCACCTTTCTCAAGATTATTCAATAAATAAAGAGAAGGTATGGCATCATAGCTGCCATTTCCATCAAAATCTTTGGCATAAATATTTACCGGATGTGTATCTGATGCCCGGTAAAATGAATTTAAACCAAGGTTTCCTGCTATATAATCCATGTCTCCATCGTTATCAAAATCACCGGGAGCAAGGCTGTTCCACCAACCCGTATAATTATTAATGCCTGAGGCGGTACTTGCATTTACAAACTTCCCTTTTTGGTTATGTAAAAAAATAACGGGCATCCATTCACCTGTTATTATAAGATCAACCCAGCCATCATTATCATAATCAGAAAAAATGCCATCGCAGGTAAGCCCTATATTAATTAATGCAGGAGCTATTTCTTTTGTAACATCAGTAAAATGAACGATCCCGTTTTTTGTATCATTTCTATAAATAAAACTACTTACTGGTTTTGGATAAGCATGCGGATCAACTCTGCCAGCTATAAAAAGATCCAAATCACCATCTTTATCATAATCAGCAGCTCTTACACAAAATTTACTGTTGGAATTAAAAGGTATTGCATTTGTATCTGCTGCAAACTTTCCTTTACCATCATTTATATACAATATATCTTTATAGGCCTTAATAGAATCTCTTTCGTATTGATAACCACCCGCTGATATGTAAAGATCAAGATCATTATCAGCATCAGCATCAAAAAGTAAAACACCCCTATCTTCAGAATGTTTTTGTAAAGCCATTTCCGGACTCAACAAAGGAGAAGTAGTAAACCGGCCATCCTTATTCTGTAAAAACATCATCGGACTATATTCTGAAACACCACCGGTAATAAAATCATCAAACCCATCACCATTAATATCACCAACTGCAAGCCCCGGAGAGTATTCTGATAATTTATGCGGTAATAATTTTTGGATATTAAAATCAATAAAATCACGTTGCTGGTGTATATAATTAATTCCTATGCTATTAGTGATATTCGTAAATAAATTATCTGTGACTAACTGTACTGATCCGGCAGTATCTTTTGTAATAGCATTTTTTATATCCACTACTATTGTTTGATCCGGCGTTATGCTACTCAGTAATTGTTTATTTTTTCCGGGCCATAGTACTACTATTGAATCAATAACCGGGTCATTTCCTAATCCAATATTCAATACAGGAGATACAGACGAAATATAACCCCTGCATGGATTATTATTAAAAATCTGCATCCTCCCCTGCTGATATACTTTTATTATTGTTCCTATGCCATTTATATTTTTATCACTACCGGAAAATTTTATAGAAAGAAAATGTGCTTGTTCAGTACCGCTATTAATATTGTTTTCATAAATCATTGCCGGGTCATCAATATTATTAATAACCAGATCGAGATCACCATCATTATCCAGATCTGCATAAACTGCACCATTGGAAAAAGAGGGTTCGTCTAATCCCCAATCTGTTGTTTTATCGGTAAATTTTAAATTGCCATTATTCTGATAGATATAATTATGAATCTTTACCTGGGGAATTTCATCAAGTATGTCTTTTTTTGACGTCAACTGGTATGCCTGATTTCTGAATGTCATAAAATCACGGTCGGTTATATCTTTTGGAAATCCATTGGTAAAAACAATATCCTTATTACCATCATTATCAATATCAGCAACTACAGGAGTCCAGCTCCAGTCGGTTTCCGCTACCCCGGTTAAATAACCCGCATCGGCAAAAACAGGATGTAAAATAGTGTCTTGCTGACCAACGGTATGACCAAGATTTAATTGAAACATATTTCTGGGATACTGATATTGATAATCAAAAAGATCAGAGTTTTGATATGTCTGGTAGCTAACCGGGGGTTGAAACATTTTTTTTCGCCGGTTATCCTGTGGAGCCATATCCACTTCTATTACATCTGTCAGTCCGTCATTATTAATATCTGCCGCATCACTACCCATTGAATTTGCAGCTGCATGTTTGAAATATTCTTTTACATGGTCTGTAAATGTACCATCCTGGTTGTTGATATATAAAACATTGCTGGAAATATAATCGTTGAGTACGAGTATATCCTGCCAACCATCCTCATTGGCATCAAAAATATCAACAGCATGTGTATAGCCTTCTACTAATATACCTGCTTGTCTTGAAACGTTAGTATAGATCGGATGTTTTAATGTATCATTCCAGTTATTTTGGTATAGCCGCCCGGTACTGGGGTGTTCGCCATTTAAATTTCTTGTTCGAAATACATTGGCGTACTCATCCTGTATTATATGGTTTACGCCAATGTAAAGATCAAGGTCCCCATCATTATCATAATCGAAAAAGTAGGCCTGAGTACTTTGTGATGTATCAGCAAGGCCATATTCCTGAGCCATGTCTTTAAAAACCGGTATATTATTTTTATCAACTCCCTGGTTTACGTAAAGCAAGTTGATACGATCCAATGGATTTTTTTTTGCAGTAGCGCAAACATACATATCCATTTTGCCATCGTTATTTATATCTATTACAGCTACTCCCCTGCTCCATCTGCCACCGCCGTCTGTTTTAGAAGATTTGGTTACATCCTCAAATTGCATTTTACCCTTATTAAGGTATAGTTTGTTGGAGACCATATTGCCGGTAAAATACAGATCCTGCAAACCATCATTATTGAAATCTCCTACTCCTACTCCGCCTCCATTGTATATGTTTGAAAAATCAAAAATATTTACACTGTCACTTTCTGTAATTGTATTATTGAAAGTAACGTTCGTCTTTTCAGGACTCAGTTTTATAAATCCTGATTTTTTATTTGAACAACCTTCCAGCAGCAAAACTGCAACTGCAGAAAGAAAAAATAGCCTTAATATAAGTTTGTCAATCACCTGAATCTAATTTATAATTTAAAAGAAAATTTATCGTCCAATAAAAATAGCTTTAAAACCGATTATAAATATATAGTTGAGTTTGTCCTTTATGTAAACTAATTAAAAAGGCAGGCCGTTATCGACCTGCCTTTTTAATAGAAAGTATTTTTAATTATGGCTTAATAAAGCCTTTACCTAAATCAATCTGTTGCTGTGGCACTGGATAATAATCCTTAGCCGGGGATGTAAAAGATGGAACCGGGTTTTTCAACAATACCTGGTAAGGTAATGGGCTCTCATACGCATAATATGCGTTGATTTCTGTAGCGGCAATACCCCATCTTACTAAATCAAAGAAACGACCGCCTTCCAGACCTAATTCCAATTGTCTTTCTAAGCGAACAGCTGCACGGGCCTCTGTTTGATTTGCAAATGGAACTGTATATGGTTCAGTTTTAGCAGTGCCATAAGTAGCTGAAAATGGGACCACTGTTGTATTTTTTGCTCTTGTACGAACTCTATTGATTAAACCAAATGCTACAGGAATAGAACCAGCTTCTATTTCAGCTTCAGCCAGCATAAGAATTACATCTGCAAAACGAATCAGATTTACATTTAATGAAACACCACCTGCAGCAAACCAGATAGATGCATCATGAAAAGAACCTACCTGCGCCTGACGGATGCAGGTTTTTTTTGCACCAAAAGGCCCTGCAGAAGGATCTCTTTGCCAGCTGGTAGCATAAGTGCCCCAATCGAGATAAGGAACACCGTTGCGGCCAATTGTCCAATCTAACCGGGTGTCAACATTACCTGCATACTGGGTAAGGCCAGCCTGTCCTGCAGGATCAAAAACTGCTGTATTTTGTGGATTAGCAAACGGTAGACCAACAGCGTCCGTTTTAAATCTGTTGGTAAAGAAGTAAGTAGGACAATAAAAACCTGCACCACCTGGACCCGTTGCAGGAAGGTTTAATAAGTCACCCCAGTTACCATTTCTGGCTCCTGCATTATCATTAGAAGATGCTTGAAATGCAAATACTGATTCGCTACCATTCTCGAAGGCTATATTAAAATTATCTTCGTATTTGGCATACAAATCATAAGTTAATCCTAATGGTGTTTTACCGTTATTTACGACGTCTGTTAAAACAGTTTTTGCAGTAGCAAAATCTTTAGTAAACAACAATACTTTACCATAAAATGCTCCTGCAGAATATTTATTCACACGGCCCTTTGCATCCTGATTTGCAGTAAGATTATCATAGGCAAACTTGGCATCTTCCAGAATTTTGGGGAATATATCTGTTTCATTTGTAACACCTGCAATAGCACCACTTGCCAGGTCAAGGTCAATTTGTTCATCTAAGTAGCAGGCTTTTCCAAACGTGGTTCTTACCTGAAAATGATACCATGCTCTTAAAAAACGAGCCTGTCCAGCCAGATTTTTCCGGGTAGCATCATTAATACTTGTAACTTTTGCCAATACCTGCAAAACAGTATTACAACGTTTCACCCCTTCATAAAGTGCTTTCCACCTGTCGTTAATTGCACCATTTGTTGATGTAATGTCATGACGTTGAACCGGAGTCATATTTGGACCTTGGTCACCTGGATCACTTCCTTTATTAGCCTCACCTCCGCCTATTCCGCCATATAAAAAGTTAGAACCCCCTGAGCCCCACTCACCACCAAGTCCTAAACCACCATCATGGCCGTCTAACATTGCATAAGCAGCTAACAACAATCTGTTTACACCTTTCTCACTAGAAAGAGTAGCTTCATCCAAAACACCAGTTGGCTTTACATCCAAAAAACTTTTTTTACAAGCATACAAGGCTACTACAACCGTTGATGCCAGCAGAATTTTTGTTATCTTATTTTTCATATTCTTAATATTAAAAGTGAAAATAGTTTGGTAAAAATTTAAAAGGTAATATTTGCCCCGATTAAAAATTGCCTTACAGTTGGATACGCACCAATATCAATGCTGGCAGCCCTGTCATCATTACTAACGATATCCGGGTTTAAGCCAGAATATTTGGTAATAGTAAACAGGTTTGTACCTTGTATGTAAATACGGGCCTTGGAAATTTTAGCCTTTCCTAAAATAGAAGAAGGTAATGAATAACCAATCTGCATATTCCTTAAACGTAAATAAGAAGCATCCTCTACATAATAAGAGTTTACTACGCCTGAAGTACTGAAACCAGAAGCAGCAATAGTTGCTTCCTGAATTGGTGTTGTTGCATTAGGTCTGCTTCCATCAGGCAACCAGCTTTCATATAAAGCTCTTTTGCTTCTGCCACCAGGGAAACCACTGGAGAAATCTGTGTACCATCTTGTAAAGCTAAAAGCATCCTTTCCGGCGACTCCATAGAAGAATAAAGAAAAATCCAAAGCCTTATACTCAGCACCAATATTTAAACCATAGGTAAAGTCAGGATTAGGGTTACCGATTATAGTACGGTCATTTGCATCAATTTTTTTATCGCCGTTTATATCAGCATATTTAAATCTGCCGGGACCAGCTCCTGCCTGGTTCCAGGC
>JBKJXQ010000389.1:0-10042 GCA_046716235.1 Chitinophagaceae bacterium | reverse complement strand
GATTACACGCCGTCACGGTTATTGCGCAAGCAAAATTATACAGTCATAAAATCTTTTATGTCTCATCACCAGGGAATGAGTTTTTTATCATTAAGTCATTTGTTGCTACACCAACCAATGCAGCAACGGTTTGAAGCAAATGTGCAGGTAAAATCTGCTTTATTATTATTACAGGAAAGAATACCAAGGGTTACCACCTTTTATTCACCCAGTGTGCATGAAGCAGACACAAGCATCACAACGGGGAGCAATGGGTTTATGCGTATTTTAAATACACCTGATACTGCAATACCTGAAGTGCAATTATTATCAAATGGAAGGTATCATGTAATGGTAACTAATGCAGGTGGCGGATACAGCCGTTGGAAAAATATTGCATTGACCCGTTGGCGGGAAGATTACACCTGCGATAATTGGGGAACTTTTTGTTTCATCCGTGATTTAGATAGTAATACTTTTTGGTCGGCAGCATTTCAACCTTCATTGAAACAAGTGGATAATTACGAAGCTGTTTTTTTGCAAGGCAAAGCTGAGTTCCGTCGCAGAGATCAGTCTATTGAAACACATACAGAAATTGTCGTATCTCCAGAAGATGATATTGAATTAAGAAGACTACATATTACTAATCGTTCCCGTAAAAAAAGAACAATTGAAATAACCAGCTATGCAGAAGTGGTACTTGCAGCACCTGTTGCTGATGAAATGCATCCTGCCTTTAGTAATCTTTTTGTACAAACGGAGATTAATGAACAGCGTAATGCGATTGTATGTACCCGACGGCCCCGGTCTGTAGATGAAAGTAATCCATGGATGCTTCATTTAATGAAAGTACATGATGCAGAAATAATAAATGTTTCTTATGAAACTGACAGGGAACAATTTATTGGCAGGGGCAATACTATCCATGATCCTAAAGTAATTAATCAGCAAGGTGCTTTATCAAACAGCAGTGGTTCGGTGCTCGATCCTGTCGTATCAATACAATACCGAATAGTGCTGGAGCCTTATGAAACGGCCATTGTTGATATGATCTATGGTATTGCGGATACAAGAGAATTATGTAATGTATTAATTGAAAAATACCAGGACAGGCACCTGCTTAACCGTATTCTTGAATTAGCATTTACACATAGCCAGGTAATACTGCGGCAAATCAATGCCGTAGAATCAGACGCTCAGCTTTATTCCCGTTTGGCAAGCTCCATTATTTATGCTAATGCATCCTTACGTACTGAACCTTCTACTATTTTAAAAAATCAACGGGGACAATCAGGTCTGTGGAGCTATTCTATTTCCGGTGACTTACCTATTGTACTGTTACAAATTGAAGATTCATCCAATATTGAATTGGTACAACAATTGGTACAGGCACATGCTTATTGGCGTTTAAAAGGATTGTTGGTTGATTTGGTAATATGGAATGAAGATCATGGTGGTTACCGTCAGGTATTACAAAACGAGATACTGGGATTTGTCTCACCTGCCATTTCAAATGAAAGTAAAGATCAGCCGGGTAGTATTTATGTTCGTTCAGCCGATCAGATATCCAATGAAGACCGCATATTATTTCAGACAGTGGCACATGTGGTGATTTCCGATAAATTAGGAACCCTGGAAGAACAGATTAATGGAAGAACAAAGTTAAAAACTACTATACCTCAGTTTAGTCCGAGTAAATTTCCTTCTTCTGTAAATACATCTGTTTCCCTTCCGGAAGATCTTCAGTTCTTTAATGGATTTGGTGGGTTTTCAAAAGATGGCAAAGAATATGTAATAACTACTACTGCCAATCAATCTACACCAGCTCCCTGGATAAATGTATTAGCTAATCATCAATTTGGCAGCATCATTTCAGAAAGCGGCCAATCCTACACCTGGGTCGACAATGCTCATGAGTGTCGTCTCACTCCCTGGAATAACGATCCTGTAACAGACCTGAAAGGCGAAATTTTTTATTTAAGAGATGAAGAAAGCGGAAGATTTTGGTCGCCGACTGCTCTTCCATGCCGCGGAAAATCTCCTTATATCACCCGGCATGGATTCGGGTATAGCATATTTGAACATAGCGAAGATGGAATAGAAACAGAAATGTGTGTGTATGCAGATATTTCGGAGCCTTTAAAATTTATAGTATTAAAGGTTCGAAATAAGTCTGATAGGAAACGACGTATATCTGTTACCGGATATGTAGAATGGGTATTGGGTGATCTGCGTTCAAAATCATTAATGCATATCATCACAGAATTAGATGCAAAGAGCGGAGCTATTTTAGCAAGAAATGGATACAATAACGCATTTGTAAACAGGGTAGCTTTCTTTGATGTAGATGACCCCAATAAATTCTATACCACTGACAGAGCCGAGTTTATAGGACGAAATGGAACATTAAATAATCCTGAAGCAATGAACCGGACAAGACTTTCTGGTAAATCCGGTGCAGCCCTGGATCCTTGTGCGGCTATACAGGTAGCATTCGACCTGGCAGAAGAAGAAGAACATACGGTTATATTTCGGTTAGGTGCCGGAAAAAATCTGAACGATGCGTTGAATATGATTCGACTATTTGAAGGAAGTATGGCGGCACAAAAAGCTTTAGATAAAGTACATCAATACTGGAAAGAAACGCTGCAGACAGTGCAGGTTGAAACACCTGATGTGGCTGTGAACCTAATGGCAAATGGATGGTTAAATTATCAAACGTTGGCTTGTCGCATTTGGGGACGCAGTGGTTTTTACCAATCTGGTGGAGCTTTTGGATTCAGGGATCAGTTGCAGGATGTATTATCCTTACTGCATACCAAACCAGCATTTGCAAAACAACAAATATTACTTTGTGCATCCCGCCAGTTTAAAGAAGGAGATGTACAGCACTGGTGGCATCCACCGGCAGGAAGAGGAGTACGTACAACCTGCTCTGACGATTTTATGTGGTTGCCTTTTGCAACCAGCCGGTATATCTCAACTACAGGTGATAAAGCCATATTGGATGAAAATGTATATTTTCTGGAAGGACGTTTATTAAACGTAGATGAAGAATCATATTATGATCTTCCTATACAATCTGATAAAACGGCCACTTTGTACGAACATTGTGTAACGTCAATTGAGCATGGTTTGCGTTTTGGTGCCAACGGCCTTCCCTTAATTGGATCGGGTGACTGGAATGATGGCATGGATAAAGTAGGTAACCATGGCCGTGGAGAAAGTGTGTGGTTAGCTTTCTTCCTCTACGATATTTTAAACAGGTTTGCAGAAGTGGCAGAAATGAAAAATGATCAGCCGTTTGTAAAAAAATGCCATGAACAAGCTGAATTGTTACGCCAAAATATTAATAATCATGCCTGGGATGGGGAATGGTATCGGCGTGGATATTTTGATGATGGCACTCCACTGGGTTCTTCCATCAATGATGAATGTAAGATTGATTCCATTGCACAAAGCTGGTCAGTATTATCAAAGGCAGGAGATGCTGCTAAAACGAATATGGCAATGCAATCTGCCGATAAATATTTAGTTCGTAAACAGGATCATATTATCCGTTTATTTACCCCGCCTTTTGATAAATCAACAATGAACCCAGGCTATATAAAAGGATATGTGCCTGGAGTAAGAGAGAACGGTGGTCAATATACGCATGCTGCAATATGGCTGGTGATGGCCTTTGCGGAGATGAGGAATAAAGAAAAAACATGGGAACTATTACAACTGATTAATCCTGTTAATCATGGTAAAGACCCGGCAGCTATTAACCAATATAAAGTAGAACCTTATGTGATAGCAGCTGATGTATATGGGGTAGAGCGACACAGAGGCAGGGGAGGATGGACATGGTATACAGGTTCGGCCAGCTGGATGTACCAATTAATTATAGAATCTTTTATCGGTCTTAAAAGAAGGAGTAATAATCTTAGTTTTTCACCTTGCTTACCAACAGAATGGAATTCCGTAAAAATACATTATCGATATATTGATACAATGTATGATATCGAGCTTACGCAATTGCAAACAACATCCGGTGGGTCTGCAAAAATAATAGTTGATGGTATTGAACAGGATAACCCGGTCATTGCACTTGTAAATGACGGCTTGCCACATCAAATAAGTATCCGGTTCGAAAATTAGATTGCACTGTCAGCATTTGACTTTTTTCTATGACAAGTATAAATGACAAACCTATTCGCAAGGGAGTGAGATAGCTATGTGAGTTATGATACTTTACTGTAAAATAGAGAAACTTATATGATGGTGCATAGAATTACAGAACGTACAAGAGTGCGATGCAACAGGCGATGATAGTAATAATTAAGTCCGGTAAAAAATTCTTTTACTTCACTCAATACTTTTTACCTTTGTCTTGTGCTTCCAGACTATCCACATAAACTCTTCACCGACGAACGCTGCAACTTTAACTTGCTGATGGAAACATTGGCCATGGATGCTACAATCTATAAAAAGCAATAACAATACTTTTCTTATTGCGTATATTCTTCCTGGTATCATTCTTTTCCCTTAAATATTTTTATATGTCAACGATAGTTGAGAATAATAAACAACACAACACAACAACTGATTTTCTTCCCTTGCAGGGAACTGATTATGTAGAATTTTATGTGGGCAATGCCAAACAAGCAGCTCATTTTTATAAAACTGCCTTTGGTTTTCAGTCGCTGGCTTATGCTGGCCCGGAAACTGGAGTAAAGGATAAAGTGAGTTATGTAATCAGGCAGAACAAACTCACTTTTGTATTAACTACTCCTTTGCGTATTAATAACGAAATTGCTGATCATATTTATAAACACGGTGATGGTGTTAAAGTAATTGCCTTGAAAGTAGAGGATGCTACCAAAGCTTATGAAGAAACAACTAAACGGGGTGGTAAGGGTTACCAGGAGCCAACTGTTTTAAAAGATGAGGATGGTGAAGTAGTTGTAAGTGGAATACATACGTATGGCGAAACTGTACATCTTTTTATAGAAAGACAAAATTACTCAGGCATTTTTATGCCAGGGTTTAAAGAATGGAAAAGTAATTATAATCCATCCTCAACAGGCTTGCTATATGTGGATCATTGTGTAGGTAATGTTGGATGGAACCAGATGAACCCCTGGGTAAATTTTTATGAAGAGGTGATGGGGTTCCGTAATATTTTAACTTTTGATGATAAAGATATTTCTACTGAATACTCAGCCCTGATGAGTAAAGTAATGAGTAATGGAAATGGGTTTGTGAAATTTCCGATCAACGAACCGGCAGAAGGAAAAAAGAAAAGCCAGGTGGAAGAATATCTTGATTTTTATAATGGGGAAGGTGTGCAGCATGTGGCTATTGCTACGGATGATATTGTAGCCACCGTAACCGAATTACAAAAACGTGGCATCGATTTTTTAAACATTCCCCATAGCTATTATGAAACCGTATTGGAAAGAGTAGGCAAAATAGATGAAGACTTGCAGCCGTTACAGAATCTGGGCATTTTAATAGACCGGGATGAAGAAGGCTACCTGTTGCAGATTTTCAGCAAGCCGCTGGAAGACAGGCCGACTTTGTTTTTTGAAATCATCCAGCGTAAGGGAGCTAAAAGTTTTGGTAAGGGAAATTTCAAAGCACTTTTTGAAGCGTTGGAAAGGGAACAGGAGGCGAGGGGAAATCTGTAGGAAAGTTAATTAAGTCCGGAAGTGGGGAAATTCCGAAAGATATTGCCTGAATGAACAAGGGGGTCTTACCGACTTCCGGACTTTTTGACTTCCGGTCTTGCTCTCTTGCTGACTTTTCTGTATTTCCATTCTACACACTATCTTTACCATTAGTTTAGCTTATTGCTGAAATAAGTAATCCAACTATTCGTTAAACCAATACAGAAATCCTGATATGAAAAACTTATGTTTTTTATTTTGTTTATTTAGCATTGCTTATTCTGCAAATGCACAGCCATTTCCGCAAAAAGGCGGAAACAATTCCTTTTCATTTATTGATTATCAAAAAACATTTCCCCGACCTACCGAGGCGATGGAGAAAAAAGAGGATACGCTTCAAAAACAATTTGAAGCACAAAAACTGGTATGGCCGGCTAAATATTTATACATCCGTTCTTTTAAATATGACAGCCAACTGGAAGTATGGGTAAAAAATGAATTAAAAGATCAATTCAAACTTTTTAAGACCTATAAAGTATGTGCATTAGCAGGCACCCTTGGGCCAAAACGAATGGAAGGGGATTACCAGGTACCCGAAGGGTTTTATTATATTAATGAATTCAATCCGAAAAGTAGTTTTTACTTATCTCTGGGTCTTAATTACCCAAATGCATCAGATAAAATATTGAGTGATTCATTAAGGCCCGGAAGTGCTATTTATATTCACGGCAGCTGTGTTACGGTTGGTTGTATTCCCATCAGGGATGAGCAAATAGATGAGTTATATATATTGGCCGCACATGCCAAAGACCAGGGACAGGATTTTATACCTGTTCATATTTTTCCTGTTCGATTCAATAAAGAGAGAAGTGTAAAGTACCTGGAGAATCTTACCAAAGATGATCCGGTATTGAAAAAATTCGCCAACCGGTTAGAAGATGCCTTTGATTATTTTGAAAAATATAAGCAATTACCGATCGTAATGATTGATGATAAGGGACAATATTCAATTAACGATGTTCCGCCCCGTAAGTCTGTTGCCCTTGTTGCAGAAAAGCCAATGAAAAAGCCACCTATGCAACACCGGGAAAGAAATGTAGGCGTATTGGTAGATGCAGTTCAGGTATGGCCTCAATTTCCTGGTGGCGGTGATGCATTTATAAAATACCTGGATAAGTTGGGTAGAGAGATGATAAAATATTTGCCTGCGGGTGTTAAAAAGGTTTTTGTGCAGGTAGAATTTATTGTAGATAAAGATGGGGTGCCGGTAAATTTTAAAATCCTGAAAGGATTAAAAGACGGTGATGATTTTCATGATGAACTGATAAACCGGCTTGAAAATATGGGTACCTGGAAAGCTGCTATTCTAAATGAAAAACCTGTAGCTAAAAAAATGATTCAAACAATAACGGTTGAAATACCTGCTGATCCGGAATAATTTTATTTCATTAAAACCTGTATTGTTTCCAATGTTTGCTGGCGAAGCAGGATGATTTTTTTTTGTGTAAGTTCTTCAACTATTTCCGGAGTGTAATGACGGATGGTGAGCAAGGTTAATCCTTTCATCAGTTGTACATCGAAAAACATAGAAGCTTCCAATGCAAGCTTTTCTATTTTCTCCGGCCAGTCATCCAGCACACATATAAAACTGATGGCGGTATTTTGAGTGATTGTTGGTTTGATATGCAGTTTTTCAAAAAGATGATACAGGTGGCCAATATGCTGTTCGCCAACAAATGAAAAATCCTTTGAACTCATTGTTATCATCACCTGGTTATTCTTCATCACAATAATAGGCGGCAAATTATGCACTGGTTTATTATGAATAGCAGTTCCCGGTAATGTTGGATCTAAAAAGCATTTTACATATAAAGGGATATTTTTATTTTGTAATGGCTTTATTGTTTTTGGATGAATGACCTGTGCACCATAATATGCCATTTCAATTACTTCATTATAATTTAATTCGGTAATAGCAACAGCTTCCGGAAATTGTTTAGGGTCTGCATTCATTACACTTTCCACATCTTTCCAGATAGTGAGGCTTTCGGCTTCCAGCATATTGGCAAATACTGCTGCCGAGTAATCACTTCCCTCTCTTCCCAGCGTGGTACTTTCATTTTCATCAGTAGCTCCGATAAAGCCCTGAGTTAATATTATATCAGTTGTATCAAATGCCGGAAACACGATATTTAAAACATTAGCACTTGTATATTCCCAGTCAATTGAGGCATCTCTGAAATCATCATCGGTCCGGAAAATATCACGGACATCATACCATTTATTAGTTACGCCTGCTTCATTCAGGTAAGCACTTACAATGGCAGTAGAAAATAATTCTCCGGCGCAAACTATCTGGTCATAATAATAATCATAGTCCCGGACAGGTTTGTCATGCAGCAGCCATTCTACTTCTGTAAAAAAATCCTTCAATTGTTTTTCGCAAGACAGGTAATGTGTAACCAATAAATATTTTGCCGTGTTAAGATGTTGTTGTTTTACCTGTTCGAATAATTGTAAGGCGTCCTCTTTTTTTCCAGCATAAAAAGCAGTGGCTACTTTTTCCAGCGCATTGGTGGTTTTACCCATTGCAGAAATAATCACTACAATTTTTTCGCCGGGCCAATGTTTCATTATATGACCAACATTTTGTATTCTTTCTACACTGTTGACAGATGCGCCACCAAATTTAAAGACCTTCATTAGTAATTAGGGATTGATAAATTGCTTGATTATAAAGATGTGCAAATGTCGGAATAATCTTTTTAACTTGTTCGCCGGAGGGCTAATCAACTTTGACTTACATTTGTCTTCATCTAATTTGCCTATATGAATATTAATAGAAAAGTTTTAACTCTTGATGAATTTACCATCCAGCAGGTTCGCCAGATATCTAATGCCACTGGTGAGCTGAGTACCTTATTAAGGGATATCGGACTTGCTTCCAAAAGAATAAATGTTGAAGTGAATAAGGCTGGCCTGGTAGATATTCTCGGTGATGCTGGTAGTGTAAATGTGCAGGGTGAAGATGTAAAGAAGCTGGATATATATGCCAATGATCAGTTTAGAGGGGTCTTACAACACGGTATCAGTTGTGCCGGTATTGCGAGTGAAGAGCTGGATGATTACATTGCTTTTGATGATACAGAAAGTAAGAATTCCAAATATGTTTGCCTTTTTGATCCGCTGGATGGAAGTGGAAATATAGATGTCAATGTATCTATCGGAACAATTTTTGGTGTCTATCGCCGGGTTACACCTTTGGGAACGATAGCATCTAAAGAAGATTTTTTACAAAAAGGAACACAACAGGTAGCTGCCGGTTATATTATTTATGGTTCATCCACCATGCTGGTGTATGCAACCAGGAGAGGGGTGAATGGTTTTACCTTGGATCCTTCTATTGGTGAATTTACATTGAGCCATCCTGATATTAAATGCCCGCCAAGCGGAAAAATATATTCAGTAAATCATGGAAATTTTTTTCAATATACTGAAGGAGTAAAAAAATACATTGATGCATGCCAGAAGAAAGATAAGAACTCCGGCGGCCCTTATACACAAAGGTATATTGGCAGCATGGTAGCAGATGTGCACCGCAACCTGATTAAGGGTGGTATATTTATGTATCCTGGTACTATAGATAAACCAAAAGGAAAACTTCGTTTATTGTATGAATGTAATCCCTGCGCCTTTATTTTGGAAGTGGCCGGAGGAAAAGCTACAGATGGAAATCAAAGAATTCTGGATATTCAACCCACCGAACTTCATCAGCGTACCCCTATGTTTATTGGCAGCAGCGAGATGATGGCAGAATTAGAAAGGGAAATTTCGATATAACCTCCTGCTATAAAAAATAGTTTTACTTGTTCCCTTTTATCAAAACAGAATTTGCTGCAAACCCCTGTAAACCATTGGCGAAAATGAGTGCATTCTGTTATGACTTATGCCTTACCTTTGCGGCCTCAATTTTTTTTAAAATGATCAGTGTAAAAGACCTGAAATTAGCCTACGGCAAAAGGGTGTTATTTGAAGAAGTGAACCTCAACTTCATAAAAGGTAATTGCTATGGAGTGATAGGAGCCAACGGTGCCGGTAAAAGTACCTTTCTGAAAATACTTAGTGGTGAAATAGAACCGAATAAAGGAACGGTAACTAATACTCCAGGGGAAAGGATGGCCATCTTAAAACAAAATCAGTTTGAATTTGATGAAGCTACTGTTTTGAATGCGGTGATGATGGGACATACAAAACTGTGGGCCATAGCCAAAGAAAGAGAAACTATTTATGCATTGGCAGATTTTACCGAAGAAGATGGAATGAGGGCAGGTGAACTGGAAGGTGAATTTGGGGAGATGGGTGGTTACACTGCCGAAAGTGATGCCGGTACTTTGCTGGGCGAACTTGGA
>JBKJXQ010000388.1:0-5172 GCA_046716235.1 Chitinophagaceae bacterium | reverse complement strand
GAATTACAAAGTACCGGGCAAATAGAACTGGGGCAGCAGTTGCAGTTTGCTTCGCCCTCTTATAATTCGGCTAAATATGGAATCAACGGCTCGCTGGTATATGCTGATTATGCAACTCTCCGTGGTCTTGGCCCCGATCAGTTACTGGTATTAATAAATGGTAAGCGCCGCCACCAGTTTTCTATCCCACACATTGGTTTTTCCGTAGCAAGAGGAATGGTGGTTACAGATATGAATGCCATTCCATCATTGGCAATGGAACGTACAGAAATTTTGCGGGACGGAGCAGCTTCGCAATATGGTTCTGATGCCATTGCCGGTATAGTAAATTTAAGGTTGCGGGAAACAGTTAACCAGGGAATATTTAAAACACAAATTGGTTCAACCAAAGAAGGTGATGGAACCAACTATATGGTAGGTTTAAACTATGGCTTCAAATTAGGTAAAGAAAAAAGCTTTTTAAATTTTACACTCAACTATTCCAAGCTAGGCGAAACCAATCGTTCAGATCCCTACACCGGCACTATTTATTCTTCTACTAAACGTATAGATGACAGCATCCGTGCAGCAAGAGGTGTTTATCCCGCATCAGGCCCATTTAAGATTGGAATTTTTGGTGCCAGTGAAGTAAAATCTCCGCAGTTTTTTATAAATGCAGGTTACCCGATAAATGATAAATGGGCATTGTATAGTTTTGGTGGTTATTCATACAAAAAAGCAATTGGTTATGGTTTTTTCAGGAATGCCATTTCTTCCAATGCCAATTCAAATAGGGCTTTATATCCCGATGGATATATTCCCATATTTCCAGCAGAAGATAAAGATTTATCTGCTGTATTTGGTGTAACCCGTTCAGTATTGAAAGGTTGGAATATGGATTTCAGTACCGGCTATGGGAGAAATGCAGTTGACCGCTTTGCAGAAAATTCATCAAATGCTTCAATGGGTGCTGCTTCTCCTAAAGATTTTTATGTTGGATTCAGTTCATTTAGCCAGAGTACAACAGAAGCTAACTTGTCTAAAAATATTGAAGGTCTCTGGAAAATGAAAGCATTGAATATTGCATTGGGTAGCCAGTTCAGGGTTGATAAATATGTTTTGAAAAGGGGTGATACGGCTGCATATGGAATTGGGCCTTTAGCTGCTTCGCAAAATAAAACACCCGGTGTACAGGGCATTGCAGGTACTGCCCCAGTAGATGAATCTGCGAAATCACGAACCAACTTCGCTATTTATGCAGATGCGGAAGCAGATATAACAGAACGTTTTTTGGTAGCAACTGCTTTACGATTTGAAAACTACAGCGATTTTGGCAGTAACTTTTCTGGTAAGCTGGCTTCTCGTTTCAATATTACAAAAAATATTGCCATCAGGGGTTCCATCAATAAAGGTTTCAGGGCGCCAAGTTTACAGCAAATATTTAACAGTGCCACCACCACCACTGTGCAGGCAGGTACTATCCGTTACACAAAACAATACCGCAATAATGACCCATTGTTAGATAGTATCGGCATAGAAGACCCTAAGCCGGAAATTTCATGGAATTATAATCTCGGATTGGCTATAAAGGCCGGAGAAAAATTCTTATTTACTGTTGATGCTTACCAGATAAATATCACCGATAGAATTGTAATCTCAGAAGCATTAACTGTAAATAATATTACAGCATTAAGAACCCGGCTGGCGGGTACAGGCATACAGGTGGTTTCTTTTTTCACCAACCATGTAAACACTAAAACAAAAGGTATTGATTTTGTATCAACTTATAAAACTTCCTTGGATAAAAACAGTAAACTGATTCTAAGTTTAGGAATGACGTTTAATAAAACCGAAATATCAGGTATAAAAAAAACACCGGATAAATTGCAAGCCGGAACAGTTGCAAAAATCGCCATCATTGATACTATTAATATTGCATTGATTGAAACAGCACAACCCCGGCAGAAAATTATTTTCTCGGCGAACTATACAATTGGCAAATTTAGTTTTGTAGCAAGAGCAACAAAATTTGGTAAAGTAGCTGCCTGGGAAAAACCAACAGGCCTGCCGCATATAAAACAGGAGTTTGGCGCAAAAACATTACTGGATGCATCGATGGCTTTCAACATTACACCCAAATTACAACTGACAGCAGGAAGTAATAATATTACGAACGAATATCCGGATAAAGTTTTACCTACTTTGTCGGCCTATGGTACCGGTCAAACGCCATATAATCGTAATGTTAATCAATTTGGGTTTGCCGGTGCATTTTATTATGGGTCGTTAACTGTAAGGTTTTAAAAGATGCTATGAAATTAATCCGCAGTATTACACGATGGGATATGATTGCACTGATGCTTAATGCAACCATCGGCGGCGGAATTTATGGATTGCCATCGCAGGTATTTGCAAAAAGCGGTTCGTACAGTTTGCTGGCTATGCTGGTATGTGTGGGTGCCATCAGCCTTATCATTTTTTGTTTTGCAGAAGTGGGAAGTCGCTTTAGTGGTACTGGTGGTCCGTTATTGTATGCACACGAAGCTTTTGGGCCTTTTGCAGGATTTATGACCGGATGGCTGAGTTTAATATTAAGAATCATCGGCATTGCGGCTATTTCAAATATTACTATCTCTTACCTCGGATTTTTTTTACCTTTTACTCAAACCACTTCTGGCAGAAGCATAGCAGTAATTCTGCTCATAACTTCACTTTGTGTTATTAATTTATCAGGCATAAAGCAAACGGTGCTGTTTAATAATATTTTCACCACGGGTAAAATATTTACGCTTTTATTTTTTGTAATCGTTGGAATATTTTTTATAAAAGCAGAAAATTTTAATTTTAAAGCTCCCGTTAGTTTCGAATCATTCTCATCATCTGTGTTATTGATGGTGTATGCCTTCAGCGGTTTTTCCGGTGCCGTTGCCACCGCAGGAGAAATGAAAAATCCGCAGAAAGACATACCTTATTCGCTCATTACAGTGCAGGTTTTTAAAGTTGTTTTATACATGCTTATACAGGTGGTGTGCATTGGCACACTTTCTACATTGGGACAATCAGAAAAACCATTAACAGATGCTGCAAGTAACTTTTTACCAGGCTGGGGCGGTACTGTAATTACCATTGGCGCATTAATATCATTTACTGCCACACTCAATGGCGGTGTACTGGTAGCATCCCGTACCTGTTATGGTTTGGCCGAAAAAAATTTACTCCCTTCCTTTATGGGAAAAGTACATAGCCGGTTTCATACACCACATATATCGCTTATAATTATTTGCAGCATCATGCTGCTATTAACACTAACCAATTCATTACTTTTTCTGCTTACGGTTAATGCCCTGGGCACTTTGGTAATTTATATTATATCCTGTGCAAGTCTTATTAAATTAAGAAAGAAAAAAAATATATCTGCTGCAGCATTCATATTACCTGCCGGTAAACTAATTGCAGTATTAAGTATTATTTTTTGTTTACTGATTATGACTGGCAGTACAATACAACAGTTACTGTATATTTTAGGGGTGCTGGGTGCAGGTGCAATTGTTTACGGTATTTTTTTTATTGCAAAAAAAAGCAGGATGCCACAGGCAGAAGAAGTGGAATAGTTTCTTGTTTGTAAAAAATATTTAAGTCAGTTATGATTATAAAGCCATCAATAAAAATTCTGAAATGCTTCAGTCTTGCATGTTGTCTCTTTACTATGGCAGGCTGTTATAATTCTAAAAAAACAGTAAGCTCATCGCTAAATATAAATAATAAAGAGCAAAGGTTAATGAGAAACCTTACAGCAGGTGAGCAACATCTATACAGTATTCAATTAAATGCAGATGAGTTTCTTCATATCAAAATAAAACAACAGGGTATTGATGTAATTGCAAAAGTTACAACAGTAGATGGCCTTTTTGCTGAGCAATTTGATTCTCCTACCGGGGAATTAAATGAAGAAGATATTTACCTATTGAGCAGCGGGAAGAGAAAATATCAAATTAAAATTTACACGGCCCAAAAATATGCCGACCCTGGTAATTACAGCATGAGTGTAGAGCGGCTTACAAAAGCATCGGAGTATGACAAAAAATGGATGGCCGCCCTGATTGCTACGCAAAAAGCGGATAGGATGCGGACAAAGGCAGAAACCAGGCAGCAAAGCATTCAGCAATACGAATTGGCAATGGAAGCATGGATGAATTTAAAAGATACTTTCCAATATGCATGTGCCATGCGGTCAATGGGTTTTGTCCACATTCGTCTTAAAAATTACGATAAAGCAGTAGAAACATTCACCCAACTGTTGCCGCTTTGGAAACAGTTGGACGATATCCGTGCTGAAGGATTTACTTACCTCATTATTGGCCGCATATATGATTTGCAAAAAGATTATAAAAAATCACTGGAGTATAATCTTCAATCATTGCCAGGCTGGGCAAAAGTTAATGATACGGACCAGGCATCGTTTATACTGATGAACATCGGTAATCTTTATTCTTATTTAGCTGATAAACAAAAAACAGATGAATCTTTTGAACAGGCTTTAAAAAAGAATGAAACTTCTGAACGGCCTTCTATAAAAGCTGTCATCCTTAGAGACTATGCCAATAGTTTAATGAGGTTGAATGAAGAGAAAAAAACGATTCAGCTTTACGAACAATCATTGAAACAATGGCAGGCAACAGTAAACCAACCTGAGGAAGCAAGGACAGCAGTATTGCTTGCAGACTATTTTTCAAAAAAATTAAGGAAGGAAGATGCGATTCGTTATTACAGTCATGCTCTTGCAATCTGGAAAAAAATGAGCGAACAAGCTGAAATTAAAATGATTGAGGAAGCTTTAAGCAAACTGGAAAAATAGAAGACAATTTAAATGAGAATGATAGTTATTCAGTTCATAATTCAGTAAATTAACAGTCGGCTTTTATTTTCATATGAAAACATATCAAATTCATATCATGGGCCAGGTACAAGGAGTGGGATTCCGTCCCTATGTATATCGCATGGCTCAGAGGTATAGAATTAATGGCGAAGTATGTAATGCCACTGATGGAGTTCATATTATTTTCAATGCAACTGAAACCGAAGCCGAAGAGTTTTATCAATCACTAATCAGCAACCCACCTGCTATTTCTCATATTACAACTTCAGTCATTAATAAAACAGCTAAGCAGAATTTTGATGAATTTAAAATTATTA
>JBKJXQ010000387.1:0-3144 GCA_046716235.1 Chitinophagaceae bacterium | reverse complement strand
AACTTGCCCAGAAATATCTGCATAAAAGCAGCCTTGTATATATAGATGGACGGTTAAGAACCCGCTGTTGGGATGATAATGATGGTCACCGAAAATTTGCTACTGAAGTATTAGGCGACAACCTGATAATGCTTGATAAGCGTATGGATGGCGGGGGCACTGCACATAACTCGGGTGATGGAGGGACGGAGGGAATTGGCGGTGGAGATACGCCTATGGGAGATCCTGCAGAAAGCCTTCCTTTCTAAGTATAAATATTAATACAATAACTTTGTTCAGCAACATAAGGACGGGCTATTCAATCTGTCTTTTTGATCAATAAAAATCCTTGTTTTGGAAAGTCTCCCGGTATTTAATTCCATGTTAGATTATTTATCCTATGTGTTACTGGCTGTAAATATGCAGGGTACCACCATTCTGGTTGTTACATTAATTGTATTGTTGCTCCTCACTTTTACTATTTCTGGTGCCGAAGTGGCTTTGTTTTCGCTGAATAATAAGGATATTAATATGCTGAAAACAAAACAGCATGCTGCTGCAAAACGCATCGTTAGTTTATTGGAAGAATCAAAGGAAGTGTATGCTTCATTGCTGATTGCCGGAACATTTATTAATATCAGTATCATTGTTCTTTCCAATTATCTGATGAATGAATTTATTTCATTAAATAAAATTGGTTACCTGCCAGAGATTCTTGTCAAGGTTTTAATCATTGCTTTTATACTTATTTTTTTTGGAAAAATATTACCTAAAGTATGGGCTACACAGCATAATCTAAGGTTTGCTTACGGTTCGTCTGTGGTGGTGGAATCTCTTCACCTGTTGCTCCGCCGTATCAGTAAATGGATTGTGTCATTGGCAGATGGTATTGGTAAAAGAACGGGTGCTGAAAAAACAGACGCCATGAGTATGAAGGAGCTGGATGAAGCTATCGATATTAAAACGGATGAAGAGGCATCGCTGGAAGAAAAGAATATTATGAAAGGGATAGTGAAATTTGGGAAGATCTCCGTAAAGCAGATTATGAGAAGCCGGTTGGATGTAAGTGGAATCGATTACAACTCTTCCTTTGGAGATTTAATAAAAAGAGTAGAAGAGTTGCATTATTCCAGGTTCCCTGTTTATAAAAATAGTTTAGATGAAGTGGTTGGTATCATCAATACAAAAGATTTAATACCGTCGCTGAATGAAGCTGAAAATTACGACTGGCACTCACTCATCCGACAGCCTTATTTTGTACCTGAGCCAAAATTGATTGAAGATTTATTGAAGGATTTTCAACAAAGGAGAATTCATTTTGCTGTAGTAGTAGATGAATTTGGTGGAACCAGTGGTATTGTAACAATGGAAGATATATTGGAAGAAGTAATTGGTGATATCAGGGATGAATTTGATGATGAAGAAAGTAATAATTATAAGTTGGACGATAACAACTATATTTTTGAAGGCAAAGTAATGATACATGATATGTGCAGAATCATGAAGTTGCCGATGAATACATTTGATAAAATAAAAGGGGATAGTGAGTCACTGGCCGGGCTGGTGCTGGAAGTGGCGGGGGAATTTCCTACCACCGATTGGGTAATTCCATGCGGCGACTTTGAATTTGCTATTATGCAAGTAGATAATAATCGTATTCAATTAGTAAAAGTGACTATCAAATCCAAAGAATAATTCTGCATGACACGTCAATTGTATAAATGGTTTATTTTGTTTTTACCGGCCTGTGCCTGTTTTTTTTCCTGCAATAGCGATTACTCGGCAGGTAAGAAAAAAGGATATTTTCATATTAATTTTCCGGAAAAAAAATACCAGCCTTTTGATCAGCCAGGTTATCCTTATACATTTTAATACCCGGTTTATGCAAAAGTGACGAAGGATTCTACATTCTTTGAAGATAAAGCAGGAGATTGGTGGATAAATATAGATGTACCCCAGTTTGCCGGTAGAATTTATATAAGTTATAAATCTATTAATGCTGAGAATAAATTTGATTCTCTGGTAAGGGATGGATTTAAAATGGCCTATAAACAACATGTGGATGTTTCCACTGGTATTGAAGAAAGCCAGATACTAACGCCCAATAAAGTGGAAGGAATGTATTTTAGCCTTGGCGGAAATACTGCCACAGCTAATCAATTCTTCCTTACGGATTCTACCAAACATTTTTTAAGAGGTGCTTTATATTTTGATGCTGCGCCAAATTCAGATTCATTAGGGATTGTTAACGAATTTCTTAAAAAGGATCTGGAACATTTGATTAATACACTAAAATGGAAATAAAACCCCGGCTACTTGGTCTTTACTACGAATAGCCGGGGTTGAGGGTACTCTATGCTTTTACTGCTCTTTTTCTTCAGTTTTCTTAATGTCAATATTTACTTTTCTTGTTTTTTTAGGCTCAATGTAACGTTCGTCCAATGCACCACGACCGAAAAGTTTTGTACTGAATTTTCTTTTTTTAACTATGTTTTTCTCGATTCCACTTTCTTTTGCTACTTTAATGGCTGATGCAGGGGTTTCAATTTTTTTTAGTTCTCTTATATCTATTTTTTCATTATTTGCAATGGGCCTGATAGAAGTAACCGGCTCTTCTTTACTGATAGTTTTTTTTTTATTTCCTTTTTTATTTATTGCTGCAATACTTTCTTTTTTCTTAACCCGGTTTGCTATTTTATTGCCGGCAATAAAAACAGGTTTAGTTTTTTCAGTGGCAGTTATTTCTACCGGTTCTGTTGCTTTTTCTTCAGCATACATACTGGTAAATTCTTTTTTCTGGCTTGTTTGTTTATAATCGACAAAGCCATAAATGCTGGCACCTATCATTAACGTGGCACCGACGTACAAGATTGATTTCATTTGACTATTTTTTAATGGTTAAAAATATTTATTCAACTGTTTAGGTACTAAACGATTTAAGATAGTTTTTGCTTTGCCGGTATATTACCCATTCGGCAAATAACATATTCCCAATTACACTTATCCAGAGTGACAACTCATAGTTTTCTAAATGACCCCAATCTAATAAGTAGAACACAATGTGATAAACTCTGAATGTAACGGCTGTCATGGCCATTGCATAACTGCGCATCATCCATACTTAATGTGCAAGTACATTTTTTTTGTGAATAGTAGTTAAACCAT
>JBKJXQ010000386.1:0-6384 GCA_046716235.1 Chitinophagaceae bacterium | reverse complement strand
GTGGATAAAGAACTACAGGAGGATATGAAGAAGAACTTACTCCGCTATGTGAACCCGCAGGATCTGAAATCATTTGGACTGATACCAGAATTGCTGGGTCGTTTACCGGTGGTTACCCATCTTGACCCGCTGGATGCTGCTACATTAAGAGCTATCCTGACGGAACCAAAAAATGCCCTGCTAAAGCAGTATAAAAAATTATTTGAACTGGAAGGCATTCAACTGACCATTGAGGAAGATGTATTAGATTTTATGGTGGAGAAAGCCATGGAATATAAATTAGGAGCAAGAGGTCTCCGGAGTATCTGTGAAGGTATCCTTACAGATGCTATGTACGAGGTGCCTTCCACCAAAGAAACACAGTTTACCCTCGACCTGGATTATGCCAAACGGAAGTTTGATAAGAGTAAGCTGAGTTTACTAAAGGTAGCGTAGGCCAGAATGTTAAATTTTAGATTTTAAATATAGAGTCCCAATAATTGGGACTTTTTTATTTACCCTTATATTTAGCATCTAACATTCAACATTTAAAATTAAACCCATGCAGGAATTGATCGACAAATTAAAAGCGGAGGCCGGTCTTACAGATGAGCAGGCCAAACAGGCTATTACTACTATTAAGAATTTTGTAGTAGAAAAATTCCCGATGCTGGAAGGTGCTGTGAATAATGTGTTTGGGGGAGAATAAGTATTACCTTATCAAACCACATTTTTTTCCCCGTGGACTATTGGCTGCCTGGTAAGGGGTAAAATTGCGGCTACAGCTTTCAAAAAAAATAATTGTGATCAGTAATACAAGAATAATTTTTGTTTTCATATTTATCAGGAATTAAGTTGCTAAAATAACTGCTGGCCTTTTAAAAAAAAACAGAGAAATACCACTGAAATATACCTGAGATTTATACAGATATGCACTATACAGGTATACGAAATAATACATAGGAAAAATTATTTTGAACTAAACACCGTATTATTTTTATTTAGTTTTCTAACAGAAGGATGACTTCTCAAATACCCGCGGGTTTTTATCCCGGATTCTTTTATATCCTCATCTTTCCACTTACCATTAGAAGCAGCAGAGGGTTTTAAAACAGAACAAGTTTCATTTTTATCCGACACCGACCAGGTAATCCAGCTTAACCCTTTAGCATTCATCCAATCAATCCATTTTTTCCATTCTATATAATCCATTGGGCCATCACCACTGGCCTCCATACCTGCAGATTCTGAAATAAAGATGGGAAGTCCTTTGCTGATAGCAGAATCTGTTCTGTCCCGCAACCATTGTTTATGGGTGGCTGCATAAAAATGAACGGTATACATCAGGTTATCAAAGTCTTTTATGGGATCATTCGCAGGTAACTGAATATCCTGATCCCAACGTGGGCTTCCCACCAGGATAATATTGTCCGGATCAATGGCTCTGATAGTTTTAATTATTGCTATTGAATATTTTTTAACTTCTTCCCATGTTTCATAATCGGGTTCATTAAAGATTTCATAAATAACATTGGGATATTTTCCATAAGCAGTAGCCATTTCAGTAAAAAATATTTTTGCCTCCGCTTGCTGAATATTATGACTGTGCCAGTCAATAATCACATAGATGCCTTCTTTGATTGCTGCATCCACTACTGCTTTTACTTTTAAAATAGAAAAATCAGGATTTTTTAAATAGCCGTCATTATTTAATTCAATTCCCATAGCAGCCCTTACTACTGAACAGTTCCAATCCTTGTACAAAGTTTTTACTGCTCCGGCAGTATAAAACCTCGGCCACAAGTTATGCCAGCCGAAACTCATACCTCTTAAAACAACAGGTTTATTCTTTTTATCAACCAACTGAGTGCCTGTAATTTTCAACTTCCCGTATGCTTTAACCGGTTGGGCATTAAGGGTAGCATAAGCAACTAAAAGTAATACTGTAATAAAAGCTTTAACCTTCATCATGAATCATTTTTTTAGCTGATAAATTCTTATGAGATCATTTTCAAAATAATGTATAAGGGTGATTATAAATAACAAGGAAAGCAAAAAAAGTCAGTGAGCATTTCATCATTTTAAAAACCCATTTTCCAATAACCAGTCTGTTAAACGTTCCGGCCATGTGTTGATGGATTTTAATGCAGATCGCTTCCCCATATTAAATGCATGTTTGCCCTGTGCATATAAATGCACTTCCGTTTTCACCTTTGCTTTTCTGTAGAGTTGTAATAATTTTACAACCGGCTCCGAACAACACTCATCATCATTGGCAGCTACCATAAATAATGGTGGCGCATCAGACTGAACACTATCAGGAACTACCAAAGGGCCAGGATATACCAAAATAAGAAAACCAGGTTTATAATTTTGTTTATCGATACTATCCTTTATTAAAATATTTTCCTTTGATGAATTAAATGTAACCCATCCTGCCAGTTCACCACCAGCAGAAAACCCCATCAAGCCAATACGATTCGTATCTAAATTAAATGCAGTTGCTTGCTGTCTTACCAAACGCATAGCACGGCGGCCATCTTCTATTGCATTCGCAGGTTTATAAGGCGAGTTCTCTTCCCTGAATAACCGGTACTTCAAAACAAATGCTGTAACGCCAATACTGTTGAAATATTCAGCAGCTTGCTGCCCTTCGGAAGTAATTACTAATTGACTATGTCCGCCACCGGAGCATATAATTACGGCGGCACCATTAGTTTTTTCTTTTGTAGGAAGATATACTGTCAATGATGGATTATGAATATTTTTTACCCACCAGTCTTTTGCCAATTCCGGTTCATTCTTTCGATTTTCAAAACCCGGCGCACCATCTGACCATAAATAAATTATATTTTTATTTTCCTGAGCATATAAAAATGCCGGTAGAAATAAAAAGATTACTATAATTTTTGCTACCATTTTTTATACCAATAATTATTTATCAATAGGTCCACTATAACTTACAAATGCTATTCTTTTACTATCCGGGCTCCAGCTTGGCGTATTAATCGTTCCTTGTCCGCCATATAAATAAGCAATTACTTTTGGTGCTCCACCCATTACCGGCATCAACCGCAACATCACCCGTTTGTAAAAAGGGTGCTCCGTTGGACTTACTGTATTGGGAAAAGATAAAAAAGCAATCCATTTATTATCGGGTGAAACATGAGCAAACCAGTTATTATATTCGTCAAAAGTTAATTGTGTCTGTTCACTTCCATCGATTTTCATTCGCCACAATTGCATCGATCCGCTTACGGTACTATTATAATAAATGTATTTTCCATCTGGTGAATATTCCGGTCCATCAGCCAGGCCTTTTGTAAGATGTGTTAATTGAATTTCTGTGCCTCCCTGAATTGATTTTTTATAAATATTATATACAGGGCTTTTGCTGATACGTTGTGCAGTATAAACTACTTCTTTCCCGTTCGGATTCCAACCGTGCAAATATGATGGTGTGCTGTCTGTAACAATTTGAGGTTCACCTCCCGTAAGTGGTAAATAATAAATGGTGCTTCCACCCCCACTCATTCCTGCTCTATGACTTGAGATAGCCAACCATTTTCCATCAAAGGAAATAACATGGTCATTATTATTACTTTTCGCTACCCCTGTATTTATCATTGTTGGTACGCCTCCGGCAAGGGGAATTGTATAAATATTTCCTCCCTGATTAAATAGTAAGCTATTCCCATCCGGCATCCAGTTGGGAGCTTCAAATTTTCCTTTGTCTTCGTATACCACTTTGCGTTTACCATCGAATACATTCATGATTTCTAATTTGCTTCCAAGTATACCATCCCGGTATCCATTGTGTGTATCAGGAACTGTTTGTTCAATGCGTACATTCCATACTTGCCCTTCTTCTGCCACATCCGGATTATGGCTGCAAATAAAAATACCAGCCAATGCTTCATCCGGAATTTCCATATTATCTGTTCTCCCTGTTTCCTGCAAGGGTTCACCAGGATGTGCCACCCGCATGATAAAGGTTTTGCCCAAACGTTCTAACTGTACAATTTCAGTAGCAGATTTTTTTGTAAAAATTTCATCCTGTGGATCTCTCATGTGTGCACCCCGCATAGTTCTCCATTGCAGGGCAACCATTCCATCTCCATGAACGGTGGCTGTCATGTGTGCTGCATCCTCTCCTTCACTGGCTCTTACCATCCAACCGATTTTACGATGGGGATCAACTCCTGTTCCCTTCATCCTAAAATTTGCAGTTAGAATAAAATCGCCTTTTATTTTATTGTACGCATAATGAAACTCGTCCCGCCCAAACCATATATTATAACCTGCTCCTTTAAGGTTGTAGCTTTGGTCCGAATTATTATATATCACATCTCCCTTTATTTTAGGGTTGCCAATATCTGTATGATTATTAAAAATGCCAACAGCCTGTTGTGCCCGGGATAAGAAAGCTGTAAGTAATAAAACTGTAACTATTTGAAATTTCATAACAAGCTTTTTTGATGATGAATATTTTTGTTGCCCGTGAACGGAAAAAAAGTAAATTTTATATAATTAAATTCTGACCTCATTTTATAGTTCTCTTTTCTTCAATAATTCCACTGCATGATTGGCAGCTCTGGCAGTTAACGCCATATAAGTGAGCGATGGATTTTGAGTGGATGTTGATGTCATACAAGCTCCATCCGTTACAAAAACATTTTTGCAGGCATGTAACTGGTTCCATCCGTTCAGTAAAGATGTTTTAGGATCATTGCCCATACGTACACCACCCATCTCATGAATATCCAGGCCAGGAGCCTGTTTACTGTCTGATGTTTTAATATCTGTAAACCCTGCTTTGGTGTACATTTCTGTGTACTGCTCCATAAAATCTTTAATCATCTTCTCATCATTGTCATCAAAAGCTACAGAAAAATTTATAAGCGGCATTCCCCATTCATCTTTTTTATTATTATCAAGATTTACATAATTAGTTTCCTTCGGAATAGTTTCGCCCATACATTGCGAACCGACATTCCAGGGAGCCATCGGAGCCGTAGTGTCCATTAATTTATTTTTTAGTTCTTCTCCAAATAACCCTTCTCCGTTCGTATTTCCGCCAAAACGGTTGGCATTAAAGGTGGCAGCATAGCCACGGAGAAAATCTGTTTCCTGTTTTCTTACATTTCTGAATCTTGGAATATAGGCGCCAGTTGGACGACCACCTTCTGTCTTAGAATCAAGCATGCCTTCATATTTTGCAGTAATTCTTGCCCGGTAATTATGAAAAGCAAAATATTTTCCCAGCAACTCATTATCATTACCCAAGCCATTAGGAAAACGTTTGGATGTCGAGTTCAGTAAAATAAGATTTGTATTCACAGCTCCTGCATTTACAAAAATAACCGGAGCAAAATATTCAGTAGTTTGTTTTGTATTAGCATCAATAATACGTACACCTGTTGCTTTACCTTTTACTTCATCATAAATAATGGAATGTACCACGGCATGTGTCCGCATTGTTAAGTTACCCGTTTTCTGTGCCCAGGGTATGGTAGTGGAGTTTGCATTAAAGTATCCTCCAAAAGGACAACCCCGCTGACATAGATTTCTTGTCTGGCATTGTCCCCGCCCCTGTTCTATATGTATAGGTTCTGGTTTTGTTATATGTGCACAACGGGCATATATAACATGGCGATCAGTATAATTTTTTGAAACAAATTCTTTAAATTGATTCTCCACACACGTTAAATTCCATGGTGGTAAAAATTCTCCATCAGGTAATGTCTCCAATCCATCTTTATTACCACTGATACCAGCAAATTTTTCAACATAACTATACCAGGGTGCAAGATCTTTGTAACGGATAGGCCAATCCACTGCAAATCCATCACGGGCAGGACCTTCAAAATCAAAATCACTCCAACGCTGTGTTTGTCGGGCCCACATGATACTTTTACCACCTACCTGGTATCCACGAATCCAATCAAATGGTTTTTCCTGCAAGTAAGGATGCTCAGAATCTTTTACAAAAAATTGCATGGCATCTTCCTTAAATGCATAGCAACGTGTTATTACCGGATTGTCTTTAGCAATTTGATATGATACCTGTCCACGGTGTTTAAATTCCCATGGCAGCATATTAGTAGTAGGATAATCTTTTATATGCGTTACATCCCGGCCACGTTCCAGCAATAAAGTTTTCAATCCATTTTCACAGAATTCTTTTGCAGCCCAGCCGCCACTCATACCACTGCCAATAACAATAGCATCAAACGTATTTGTATTTTCTCCCATAAACTAATTATAAGTTTAACTCTTTAGCTTATACTTATCACAGGCACACAACCTTTAAAATTGGGTCCTGGTGCCATTTTATACTTTCTTATGTCAATCATATATTGTTTGGATGATGTAAAGCTTTGCAGCGTATAACGTTTTACCGTT
>JBKJXQ010000385.1:0-2632 GCA_046716235.1 Chitinophagaceae bacterium | reverse complement strand
CATCGCACCCATTCCAATTTAAAAGTAAAAGTAATTTCATTGGAGTCCATCTATCAAGAATTTTCTTCTGGAAAGCAAGATGTTGCTGCAATCCGAAATTGCATTAAGTACATCTATGAAAATGCTTCAACACCGGAGAAAAGAGTGAAATATATTAATCTTTTTGGCGATGCATCTTACGACTTTAAAAACAGAATTCTTAACAATACAAATGTAGTACCGATATACCACTCCCTAAATAGCAACACAACAGGCGAGAGTTCTTTTGCCTCCGATGATTTTTTTGGATTAATGGATCCTTCTGAAGGAAATATTATTTCCAATTTTGGAGGTATTGATATTGCAGTCGGAAGAATGCTATTGAATGACACCAAACAGGCTAGTGAAATGGTAAACAAAGTAATAGAATACCATGATTTAAAATCGTACGGTAACTGGAGAAACAATGTTGTTCTAATTTCTGATGATTCTGATGTACCATCAGATGCTAGTTTACAAAACAGACAAAATGGTCTTGCAGATATAATTTTTTCCGAAAAGCCTTTTTTGAATGTTAGCAAAATTCTATTAGACTCTTACACACAAGAAGCCTCTGCAGGCGGCTCCCGATATCCAAAAGCCCGCACTGATTTTTTTAATGCTTTTGAAAAAGGAGCTCTGGTGTTTAATTATTTAGGACACGGCGGTGAAGATGGTTTGTCAAGTGAACGGATTTGGGAAAAATCAGATGGCCAAAACTTAAGCAATCAATACAAGTATCCATTATTCATAACCATCACTTGTGAATTTTCCCGTTTTGATAATCCGTTAAGACCTACTGCAGGAGAATACACGTACTGGAATCCAAAGGGCGGAGCAATAGCTATGATCACCACCATACGCTCCATAGGTCAGTTTAGCGCCGAAAATTTTAATGATGTTTTTACTAAAAATCTATTATCCTATGGTTCTAACCAGTACACATCAATTGCAGAAGCATTAAGAATTTCGAAAAATAGCAATCCCAACTCAGCAACCAATGTCGTTTTTTACATTGGTGACCCTGCTTTAATGCTTGCTATAGCCAAACCAAAAATTAAATTAACAAAGGTAAATGACATTCCTGTAAACCAATCAATTGATGATCTCAAATCCTTATCAAAAATCAAGTTGACTGGGGAAATTACAGATGAAAATAACAATTTATTGACTAATTACACCGGTGAAGTTTCAACAACTATTTTTGACAAGACGGTTTCCAGAACCACCTATAACAATGATGGAAACAGTCCTACTATTAATTTTACTGTTTTAGGAGAAACAATATTTAGAGGCAATGCATCGGTTACTAACGGCCAATTTGAATTTAGTTTTGTTGTACCAAGAGACATTAGAATTCCATTGGCAAACGGACGCATTAGTTTTTATGCTAAAAAGAATGAGCAGTTACAAAATGAAACTGGATATGATTCTAATATAAAAATAGGAGGAATAAACGAAAATGCTGTTACAGACAATATTAGTCCAAGAGTGAAGTTATATATGAATGACGAGAGTTTCGTTTCGGGAGGTACAACAAATGAATCTCCGTTTTTAGTTGCGTATCTAGAAGATGAGAATGGGATTAATACAGCAAGTGGAATAGGTCATGATCTTGTTGCTATTTTGGATGGAGACGTAAGTAATCCTTTTGTTCTAAATGATTATTACCAAACAAAACGAGATGATTTCACTAGCGGAACGCTTCGTTTTGCACTACGAAATTTAGCTGTCGGATTGCATACTATAACCTTCAAGGCTTGGGATGTGTATAACAATCCTATAACGACCGAGATTCAATTTATAGTAGTAGGTGATGAAACAATAACATTGACCCATGTGTTGAATTATCCAAATCCATTTGTCAACCACACAGCTTTCTGGTTTACACACAACAGACCTTATGAGCCACTGGAGGTTCAAGTGCAAGTAATGACAATAACTGGAAAAATTGTTTGGACAAAAAACCAGATTATCACCACCGAAGGATTCTTATCTAAAGAAATAACATGGGATGGCAAAGATGATTTTGGAGATCGAATAGGGAAAGGAGTTTATGTGTATAAACTCACTGTAAAATCAAGCTTAACGAACAAAAAATCTGAAAAATTTGAAAAACTTGTAATCCTTTAATTATATAGTATATTTGTCTAATAAATATTCGCATCCTAATGAGAAAAATAATACCGATAGTTACTTTTTTGCTGCTAGTCACTTCTGCAAAAGCCCAAAATAGAATTATTAACCCTGGCGTTCCTTTTCTGTTAGTAGCGGCTGATGCAAGAGCTGCAGGTATGGGTGACATGGGAGTTGCAACCTCTGCTGATGCATTTTCTCAACAATGGAATCCTGCAAAATATGCTTTTGCTACTGACGCACAAGGATTTTCTATAAGCTACACGCCTTATCTTACTGATTTAGTAAATGACATATCCCTTGGCCAATTAACGTATTATCAAAAACTGAATGAGAGAAGTGCATTTGCTGGAAGTATCCGGTATTTTGGTTTAGGTGAAATTGAACTTAGACAGGATGCGAATGATGAACCCAGAATAGTCTCTCCAAACGAGTTTGCTATTGACGGATCCTATTCGTTAAAACTAAGCGAAAAATT
>JBKJXQ010000384.1:0-4085 GCA_046716235.1 Chitinophagaceae bacterium | reverse complement strand
GCTTAATTGTGATAAATGTTCCGGCAAAGGTTCAGGATTATGAGCAAATTTCCCATTCACTTCCCCATTTATTACAATCACTTCAGCTACACCCAATGCTCTTAATAAAGCAGGAACAAAAGTTGCCCCAGTTGAATTAATAGCATCCACCACAATTTTAAAATTTTGCTTCGCAATAGCTTTTGTATTTACCAGCGGATATTTTAAAACAGCATCAATATGTTTCTGGAAATAACTATCGTTAATGGTTACCGTACCCAGTTTGTCAACACTATTAAAAGTAAAAAGATCGTTAGCTGCCAGTTCTAATACTTTAGCACCTGTTGCGGCAGAAATAAATTCACCATCACTATTCAATAGTTTAAGGGCATTCCATTCTTTCGGATTATGACTGGCTGTAATAATAATACCGCCATCGGCTTTTTCCCATTGCACAGCCATTTCTACAGTAGGTGTAGTAGATAAACCCAGATCAATCACATCAATTCCCTGACTAATAAGTGTATTGACGACCAGCTGCTGTACCATAGTGCCGCTGATACGGCCATCACGGCCAATAACGATTTTTGCATTTGTTTTGCCACTGGAAATTATACTTCCATAAGCGGCAGCAAATTTTACAATATCTACGGGTGTCAAATTATCGCCTGGTTTACCGCCTATTGTTCCCCTGATTCCTGATATGCTTTTAATTAGAGCCACGAATTTTCATTTAGGTTGGCAAAAATACGGTTTTAAAAATCAATCTGCTTGTTGACCATGATTAAGAAAATGGCTGCAAAAGCAATTTTTGGTTACTACTTCCTCTGTAACCATAGTTTCCTGTGGCGATAGCATATTGAAAGTAATAGCCTTTATCATTATATCTGCTCCCATGCTTACATTTGCTGATGGCAGAACAGGCATGGTACAAAGACTGGTTTAATTCCACTTTCTATCACAAACTTTATTTTGAACGGGACGAAAAAGAGGCAGAAGCGTTTATAAAAAAAATGATTAATCATCTGCATCCAGCCACCGGAAGCCGAATGCTGGATGTAGCCTGTGGCAAAGGTCGTCATAGTAAAACCTTAGCTTCTTTGGAATTTGATGTTACCGGTATCGATATTTCAACCGACAGTATTGCTTATGCCAATCAATTTGAAAAAGAAAATCTTCACTTTTTTGTTCATGATATGCGGCTGCCTGCATGGGTCAACTATTTTGATTACGCATTCAATTTTTTTACCAGCTTTGGTTATTTTAGAACAAGAAGGGAACATGATGATGCCATCCGTACTATTGCAAAAAGCATTAAACCCGGTGGCCTGTTTGTAATAGACTACCTGAATGTTCACTATGCTGAAGACCACATAAGGTATAATGAGACAAAACAGATAGACAAAACGGTGTATGATATTCATCGCTGGCATGATGACCATCATTTTTATAAAAAAATCACCGTTACTGATCCTTCCTTATCAATACCGCTCCAATATACAGAAAAAGTAGCGAAATTTTCATTGGGAGATTTTACTGATATGCTTGCCTTCCAGGAAATGCAGGTGCAGGAAGTATTCGGAGATTATGACTTAGCCGATTATGATGTAAGAAAAACCCCGAGATTAATTATAATTGCTTTAAAAGGGAAAACAGAAAAAGAAGATAAAGAAAAAAGATTATACAGTGATGGAAGAAAAACCGATGCACTTACTTAATAACTAATCTTTCTTATTATTCATAATCAGGTATTTTGCTGTTTCGAAAAAAGCATTCGTAAACGCAGATAGTTGTTTCTTAACAGAGTCCTGTTGTTGTTTTGTATAATTCATTGCACCGTACCGTACCGGGTTCAAGTCTTCATCGGGGAAATTAATATTACGGGTAAAATAAAAATCATCTGTCACCATACCAATACCTCCGGCAGTGTTGGTAATAAAAGCATAGTTATTTTTTTTATCCGGATCCAGTAAATCCCTGCCAAGTGAAGTATTTACATAGGGCTGATGCAACAGTCCTGCAATAGTTGGTAGAATATCGATTTGAGAAACCACTTCTCCCCTTTTTTGTGGAGGCAGCAATTCGGGCCCATAAAATAATAAGGGGACATGTTCATCAGTCAATCGTTGATCAGTCCAAACGGCGGGATAAGTTGCTGATGCATTACCTGCCAGCCCATGGTCTCCTACAAATACAAAAATGGTATTATGAAAATAAGTTTCCTTTTTTGCCGCTTCTATAAATTGCTGGATACAATAATCAAAGTACCGGAATGCATTAAGCTCTTCTATTGATTCAAATCCATTTTGTTGTAATACGTCATTGGCAACAGAAACTATTTTAAAATCAGCAGTATCCTCCTGGGGTACCATATAAGGCCGGTGATTGCCCGAGGTTTGTATATAAGCGAAAAAAGGTTTGCTTTCCTTCTTAATTATTTTATTAGTTTCTAAAAACAAATCTTTATCGCTGATTCCCCACACATTTATTTTAGGCGATGTAAAATTTGCTTCTGTATGCATTTGCAAGTCGTCAATATTTTTCAATAACCCTTCGAAATTATTAAACTCCGGGCTTCCTCCCAGGAAGTAATGCTTGCTATAGCCTTCCAAACTATTTACAATAGTATGCTGCTGCATAGCCAGGGGATTGCGGCTTGAAAATTTGAATAGCTGCGCATCTGGTATGCCCGTCAGAATAGCGAACAAACCTCTTGCTGTGGAAAAATGTGGTGTAAAACATCGATCAAAAAATATTCCTTTGCGGCATAACGTATCAAAATAAGGAGTTGTATTGAGGGGGTTACCACTCATGCTGCTTTTATACATGCTGAATGATTCACATTGCACCAACACAATATTAGGGCGGCTTTCCAATGAATTACTCCTTGGCGCAATCTCCCGCCGGTAAGAAAAATTATTTTTATCGGGCAGTTGCATCCATTCGGCCATCAATGGAAAAACATCTTTTGCCTTTTGTTCATTAAAGACCGGCTTGCGCAACCTGAGGGTGGCAAAAAAGTTTTGCAGGGGATTAATAGCTAAGTAAGATTTAAAACTATTCCTGAATTTAAAACTATCATTGCGGCTGAGCGGTGGCCATGATAAAGTTCCATAGATAAACAATATCAAAATTAATGCAGCAACAATAAAATATTTTCTGCGATAAAGGATTTTCAGTCCGTCGGTTTTATTAATTACCTGCCAGTGACTGCGGTGGTACATCCAGCGAAAAAGCAGTACCGCAACAATCAGTCCTGTTATCATCAGTACCATCGGGTAGGTTTGCCACATCATCTTAAATGATATGGCAGGATCTTCAGCAAAATTCATAGCACCTGCATCCAGTCTTACCCCATTATAAGAGAAACTGCCAAAGTCGGCTGCAAAAAAAATAAATACTACAAAGGTGATACCTGCCAGGTACCAGGTCCATCCTTTTTTACTTCTGGCTGAATAAAACGGCGAGAGCTTCGGCATCATACTCAGCATTATTATGGGCAGTAATATTATGGCTATCCAACGCAAATCATACCGGAAGCCCATAATAAAGGAAGGTATTACATCCACTAAAGAAATTCCGGATGGTTTAAAAGCAATAAAAGTAATAATCCTGAACAGGCTGAAAATGATAAGGAAAATGACAAATAAATTTGCCACCCATAAAATTGTTTTTGGTATTTTATATTTTACCAGCATTACCGTATCAGTTGCCAAATGCAAAAGGATTACAAAAGAATAGAATTAAACCGGTTTCAACAATACCCTGCTATCTTATTTAACAACAATCTGAAAGAAGCTATTGAATTGCATCCCCTACTTTTGCAACCATGGGTTTTTTAGCCATCGATTTTTGGAAAAAGCTGGTACAATGGGATCAATCACTGTTTATTTCCATAAATAGTGACTGGACTAATCCTGTTTTTGATGTGGTATTGCCAATTATGCGTAATTCCTTTATATGGTATCCTCTGTATTTGTTTCTCCTGATATTTGTGTTGCTAAATTTTAAAGTAAGGGGATTGTGGTTGGCTGTATTTTTTCTTTCTACTGTTGCCCTTACAGATATGACTGGTACTTACGTTTTCAAACATGCTTTTGAACGGC
>JBKJXQ010000383.1:0-3700 GCA_046716235.1 Chitinophagaceae bacterium | reverse complement strand
AGGTTGCGAAGCGTTTTATTTCTTTCATTCCTGATGTTAATGGGAACGACAGGTTTCAACGCCAGGGCATGAGTATTATCTCTTTCAGAATAAGTAAATACATGCAGGTAAGAAATATCCAATGAATGAAGAAAATCAAATGTTTCTTTAAAATCTTCATCCGTTTCTCCGGGAAAACCGACAATCACATCCACACCAATAGCACAATGCGGCATCAATTTTTTTATGAATGCCACTCGTTCAGCATACAATTCTTTTTTATATCGGCGGCGCATCAAACCTAATATCTTATTGCTGCCGCTTTGCAACGGGATATGAAAATGGGGCATAAACGTATCGCTGTTCGCAACAAATTCTATTATTTCATTCGTCAACAAGTTTGGTTCGATAGATGAGATGCGATAACGCCGAATGCCTTCTATTTTATCTAATTGTTTTACCAATTCAAAGAAATTTTCTTTTTGTTCTTTCGGAGTCTGTATTATCCCTTCTCCACTTGTGGAGAGAGTTGGGGTGAGGTTAGGGGGCCGAAAATCACCCAAATTAATTCCTGTCAACACAATTTCCTTCACACCACTTTTTGCTAATTCAGTCGCCTGCTTTACCACATTTTCAATACTATCACTTCTGCTTCTTCCCCTTGCCATAGGGATGGTACAGAATGAACAATTATAATCGCAGCCGTCCTGTACTTTTAAAAATGTTCTTGTCCTGTCATTCACCGACCAGGAAGAATGAAAGCCGGATACGTCTTCAATATCGCAACTGCATATTTTAGCAGAATCACCTTTTGCCAGGTCACGGATATGTTTGGCAATATTAAATTTCTCCGCTGCGCCAAGCACCAAATTCACACCAGGTATTTCTGCAATTTCTTTAGGTTTTAATTGTGCATAGCAACCGGTAATTACTACCAAACTCTCCGGTGCTTTTCGCTGAATGCGTCGTACCAACTGGCGGCATTCTTTATCTGCATTATCAGTAACGGAACAGGTATTAATAACATATACATCCGCCTGTTCGTCAAAATTCTTTTTCTCAAAACCTTCATTTTCCAGCAAACGGGAAAGAGAAGATGTTTCGGAGAAATTAAGCTTGCAACCGAGGGTGTGAAATGCTACTGTTTTTGATTCTGCCATAGAGGCCGCAAAGATAAACTACGGATGGCAGGATTAATTTGATTTCGTTGATTTTTTAAATTCAGGTACTTTTAGCCAAACATTTGAAAGTGAATAAGAAATGGGTGCCCTATCTATTGATTTTGCTGATGGCCACTGCTGTTATCATTATTAAAACGTGTAAGAATAATAATAACCCGCAACCAAAACCGAAGGTCAAAACTGATAGTCCAAAAGACCCTGCCAGTAACAAGACGGACAGAGTCAAAGGCTTCGACCGTCGCACGGCTTTATTAGTATATAGTAACCATGCTAAATGCCGGATGCAGTGTCGCCATATTTCGCAGGCCGAAGTAGAAGAGATAATGCGGGATGGGAAAATTAATTATACTAAAAGCGATTTACAAAATGCCCGTTGTCCCCGATATGCGGTGGATGGCATGACTGATGATGATCAACGGGTGAGAATTGTATATGCTCAATGCAATCAATCAACCACAGTAGTTACAGTAATAGATATGGAAACAGATTTTACCTGTCATTGTCCCGGTGATGATGATAAATATAAAAACCGCAACTGAGAAACCAAATTTTCACATTCATAAATTGAAACTTCCCAAATTCATATACAGTCTCTATGCCTTCATCACTTTTGTAGCAGTAATGTTACTGATTTTCCCTTTTGCCATTATCGCCAGTTTTTTTGGATGAATAAAGGGCGGCAATATGGTTATGCGACTTTGCATGTTATGGGCCGACCTGTGGTTCTTGCTGATTTTTATCTGGCACAAAAAAATATACGAATCACCACACGATAAGAAGAAGTCTTATATCTTCATCAGTAATCACATTTCATATCTGGATGCTGCTATATTGGTAAAAGCTTACCGGCAACCATTCCGGCCATTAGGCAAAGTGGAGATGAGTAAAATTCCTGTCTTTGGTTTTATTTACAGAAATGCAATTGTAACAGTAGACCGTAGCAGCACCGCAAACAGGGCCAACAGCGTAAGAGTATTAAAATCATTAATCAATAAAGGAATTTCTGTTTTAGTTTTTCCTGAAGGAACTTTTAATATGATGACCGAACCATTAAAAGAATTTTATGATGGGGCTTTTCGTGTGGCTATCGAAACACAAACTCCCCTCAAACCTGTTTTGTTCTTAGATGCATACAGAAGGATGCCTTATGAAAGTTTATTTTGCATGACTCCCGGCCGTAGCCGTATTGTATACCTTGATGAAATAAATGTTACAGGATATACTTCGGCTGATGTTGAAAAACTGAAACAGCAAGTATATATAATTATGGAAAAAAAATTAATTGAATATGATGCAGCTTGGCGAAAACCTCAACCCCTAAAGGGGCTTTAGACTTTGTTATAAATTAGATTTGCTATTGAATGAAGAAAGAAAACTTACATATAAATGAATCTGGTTCCCCTTTAGGGGCGGAGGGGTTTTACGCCGAAGTCATCATACCATCCGCCTTGCCAAAAAATTACACCTGGTCTGTTCCTGCACATTTACAGGAAATAGCAAAAGTTGGTTGCCGGGTAGAAGTAAATCTTGGCGAGAGTAAAAAGTATGCAGGTATTATAAAACGCCTTCACGAAGAAAAGCCTGATTTTTTTGAAACAAAAGACATTTTAAATGTGCTGGATGTGGAGCCGGTTGTATTTGAACAGCAATTAAAATTGTGGGAATGGATTGCATCTTATTATATGTGCAGCGAAGGTGAAGTAATGGCGGCAGCATTACCTGCACACTTTAAATTATCCAGCGAAACGATTCTGGTTTATAATGAAGAATACGGAGATGATTTTTCTGCTCTCGACCATGACGAATATATCGTTGGCGAAGCATTGCTGATAAAAAAGGAACTCAGCCTGACAGAAGTACAATTAATACTGGATTCATCTCATGTATATCCTGTTATTAATCGCCTTATTCAAAAGAAAGTTTGTTTTGTATGGGAAGCACTGAAACAAACCTATTCCCCCAGGAAAGAAAGTTATGTATTGTTGAATCCTGAATATGACAACGAAGACAAATTATCGGAGCTACTGAATAACTGGACAAAAGCTCCGAAACAAATGGAGTTGTTGTTAAGTTATCTCCACCTGATGAAAACAGAAGGCGAAGTGGTGAAATCTTCTTTATTAAAAAAATCAGGTGCAAGCGAGGCGCAGTTGAAAGGATTAGTTGAAAAGAAAATCCTCTGGACAGAAAAAAGAATCATTGACCGGATAAAATATTTGCCAAAAAATGTACAGATTGATTTTGAACTAAGCGAAGCACAACAAACAGCTTTCGAACAAACACAGGAACAATTAAAAAGTAAAGCAGTTTGTTTATTACACGGCATTACTTCCAGTGGCAAAACAAATATTTATATTAAACTGATTGAAGAATATATCAAACAAGGGAAGCAGGTATTGTATATGCTGCCGGAGATTGCACTCACTTCACAAATCATTCGCCGGCTGCAAAAACATTTTGGTGGTTATATCGGTATCTATCATTCCAAATTTTCACAGAATGAAAGAGTGGAGATTTGGAATAAAGTAAAGAATGGTGAA
>JBKJXQ010000382.1:0-11560 GCA_046716235.1 Chitinophagaceae bacterium | reverse complement strand
TCGCATCGGGCCGTTGCCAGCTTGCTAAATGCACTTCATACACACTCCATGGTGCCTCCAATGAATTTTTTTTCTTTCTTGTGTTCATCCATTTTTCATCCTTCCAGTCATACTGCATATCCCAGGTTATACTTGCTGTAAGTGGCCTCTTTTCCCAGAAATTAGCAAAGGGATCACCTTTATCTACCTTTCTATCAGCATAACCAACAATATGATATTTATAGGATTCGCCTGATTTAAAACCAGGAATAAATCCTTCCCAAATACCGCTTCTATCCCAGCGGGGATACAATTCATATTCCTGTTTTTTCCAGTCGTTAAAATTTCCAATAACAGAAACGGAAGTAGCATTGGGTGCCCATACACAGAAATACATGCCCCATTTTTCATTTACCTGAATGGAATGAGAGCCAAATTTTTTGTATAGCTGATAATTGCACCCGTTTTGATAGTTGGTAACATCATCATCAGTAAGTAATGAATAATTCCATACTAATTGGGAGATGTCAACAAAATTTGTTTTTTCATAAGAAATTGGCAGATTATCGGAGAAGTGTTCCGGTATAATAGGCGGGTTAGCAGACCTGTCATTTGACTTCGCTATTGGTTTCTTCGCTTCAGACATATTGTAATTTAAGAAGAAATCAATCGATATAAAAAACTTGTTTCACTATTTTATCAGCTCAAATACAAAACTTTCTTTTGGTTGAATTTCAATATCAGCAAACGGTTTTATTGCCCCGGTTATAACATTTTTTAGTTGTCTGAACCCATTGATCCTTTCTGCATAATGTTTCCAATCAGGTTTTATTAGTTGATCGCCTGTGTTGCTTATCACCATTACAGTTTGTCTGGAATCATACCGGAAATAAATATACATACCATCCTTAGGTAAAAATTGCATTAGCTTACCAGCAGTAATAGCAGAAGATTTTTTTCTAAAGTTTGCCAAAGCTTTGATGTAATTAAAAGCTTCGTTCTCCTGATCTGTTCTTCCTCCGGCTATAAATTTATTAACCGGATCACCATTCCATCCACCGGGAAAATCTTGTCTTACCTCTGCATCTGTAGGGTTCTTAAAATTCTTCATCAATATTTCATCACCATAATACAATTGAGGAATACCTCTTTGTGTTAGCAACAAATTCATCCCCATTTTAAATTTATTAAAATCCTCACCGACAACTGAATAAAAGCGATCTAAATCATGATTGGTCAGAAAAATGCAATTACGCATCGGGTTTTTATATAGAAGATCTTGCGCCAGTGTTTGGTAAAATTTATTTGCCCCATCATTCCAGGCAAAAGGCCTATTAAACATATCAATTGCAGAAAAGTAAAATGGAAAATCAGTTACACCCTGGCAGTTATGTTTAAATGGCGCATCAATATTGTTCTCGCAAAAATAGGCACTGTTGGTTACGCTTTGTACCCATGCTTCTCCAAACACAGTTACCGTTGGAAATTCTTTTAATAGAGCATCATTAATTCTATTAAGGAAAACAGGGTCACTATAAAAGTAAGTATCCACTCTCCACCCATCAATACCAAACTCTTCAGTAGCCCATATAGCGTACTGAATTAAAAAATTGGCAACGAAAGGATTTCGCTGATTAAGGTCAGCTAAAAAAGGAGTAAACCAACCGTCTACTGACATTTTTTTATCAATTACAGAAGCATATGGATCCACCAACGGCTGGTCTTTATACGATGTATTGGTATATGAAGGCCATTGATTAAGCCAGTCTTTCATCGGTAAATCTTTTACCGACCAATGATCGTTACCCACATGATTATAGACAGCATCCTGGATAATTTTCATCCCTTTATTATGGGCTGCCTCAATAAGATTTTTATATGCTTCATTTCCCCCAAATCTTTTGTCCACCAGGTATTGATCAGTAAAAGCATAGCCGTGGTAAGTGCTACGGGAGGTGCCGCCTTCCATGGTACGGCTCATATCATTTTCTACTACGGGGGTCATCCAAATTGTTGTAGCACCTAACTCATGCAGGTAATCCAGGTGTTTTTGTACGCCGGGCATATCCCCGCCATGTCTGTCGAAAGGATTATTTCTATCATGGCCACTATCCCGCATATCATCAAAAAAATCGTTTGAAGAATCGCCAATGCTGAAACGATCGGGGAGTAATAAATAAATCAAATCTTTGGAAGTAACTCCCTGTACTCTTGTTTTACCATTTAATTTACTGCGGGGTTTTAATTCATAAAATATATGTTCCAAGGGCAACCCGCCCCCGCTCAGTTTAATTTTCATTACTCCTGGCTTAGCAGATGCTGATATAATCAAATCTATAAACAAGTAATTTTTATTCTCTGCCTTGTTTATTTTCTCCATTTTAACACCTGGATATGTTATAGAAACAGTACTGTGCAACCCAACATTTTCTTTATGTAGTATGATTTGTAATTTTGAATTTTTCATACCTACCCACCAATTAGTTGGGTAAATATTCAAAATATCATTGCCATAGCATTGTATTGTTGCAATAAAAAAAATAAAGAAAAAGACTTGTTTCATGTTACTATTATTTTTCTTTTATTCTTAATGTAAATAATGCTGCAACTATCATAGAGCATCCACCCACCACAATTGTCATAATGGCGTTACCATTGAAAATATGTTTTGTAAGCATCCCCAGTATCGTTGCTGCCAGTATTTGTGGTATTACTATAAAAAAATTAAAAATGCCCATGTAAACACCCATTTTATTACCTGGCAATACTTTAGTTAACATTGAATAGGGCATAGCCAAAATACTACACCAGGCTAAGCCTATAGCAGCCATGCTGATTATAAGCAGGTTTGGATCCTTAAAAATATAAAACGAAATAAGACCAAGTCCCCCTGCTGTCAATGCAATCATGTGTGTAACTGGTCTCGATAATTTTTTTGCCAGTACCGGTAATAGAAATGCAAAGACGGCTGAAAAACCATTATACCAGGCAAATAAAACACCTACCCAATTCCCCATTTTATTATAGGCCGGTGATGTAGGATCAGTTGTACCGTAAATATGCTGAGCCAATGCAGGTGTAGCATAAATCCACATAGCAAATAAAGCAAACCAGGAAAAAAATTGAACGATTGCCAGCTTTGTCATAGTGGGTGGAAGAAAATTTAAGTCATCCATTACTTCCATAAAACCATTTTCGCTGTTTCTTTTTTTAAGAAGGCCTGCCATCAGTTGAAGAATACCAAACAAACTTATTCCGCCGGTTAAAACATATAATTCTTTTTCCAGTTTATTTGATGAATTGAGATTGTATGTATACAGTAGAATTGTTAAGGCGAGTCCGATAAGCAACCAGATAAATCCTTTTTTAAGAAAAGAAGAAGCAGGAGTTTTAATATGTATAACAGTATCTGCATGCCCAATCTCTCCAAATGATTTAAGTTCATCGGGTGAATATTCTTTTGTGGTAAATACCGTGTACGAAACAGCTGCTATATATAAAATAGCTCCGATAATGAAGGATATTCTGACAGAATCCGGTATGATGCCGGGAGCCGCTTCATTGGCCACACCAAAACTGGTAAGTAAATAAGGAAGTAAGGAGGATATAACTGCGCCTATCCCAATAAAAAAACTTTGCATGGCGAAGCCAGTCGTTCGTTTAGAATCCGGAAGCATATCTCCAACAAATGCCCGGAAAGGTTCCATCGATATGTTAATAGATGCATCAAGCAGCCAAAGCATAACAGCTGCCATCCAAAGAGCGGAAACATTTGGAAAAACAAACAAAGCAAGAGACGCTAAAATTGCCCCTACCATAAAATAGGGTCTTCTCCTCCCCCATTTTCCCAACCATGTCTTATCACTTAAATGCCCAATGATAGGTTGAACTATCAAGCCAGTTAATGGTGCTGCAATCCATAAAATGGGGATGGATTCAATCTTTGCTCCCAATGTCTGAAAGATTCTGCTGATATTGGCATTTTGTAATCCAAACGCAAATTGAATTCCAAAGAAACCAACACTCATGTTGATAATCTGTCCAATAGTTAATCTGGGCTTTCCGCTAACGTAAGCTGAGGACATAAGCAATCATTATTTTATTATTCTGAGCAATATGGAATCTATGTATTATTGGTAAAAAGTACGTTTTGTAAAACTAAAAATATACCGTCTGTATATTATACTTTTTTTAAATAACAAATCCGTTAGGCACAATAGCACCTTTCTTTATTACTACAATTCCGTCTTTAACTGTATAAAGTGCATGGTCGGTATTCTCTTAATGATTACCCCCGTTGATGCGGACATCATTGCCTATTCTTACATTTTTATCAAGGATTGCATTTTTGATATAACATCTGTCGCCGACTCCAAGTAAGGGAATACCTTTTTCAGTATCAATGGCTATGTCGGCCAACGTTTCATAATAATCACTACCCATAATATAGGTACTGACAATGGTGCTGCCATGGCCTACCCTTGAACGGATACCAATTACAGAATGTTCTACCCTGGAGGCATTAACAATAGAACCTTCTGCTACCAATGTTTTCTCCAATGTGGTGCCACTAATTTTTGCGGGAGGCAGCATTCTTGATCGGGTATAAATTGTACGTTCGTTATCAAACATATTGAAGTCGGGAATATCTTTTGTCAAATCAAGATTGGCTTCAAAGAAAGAATGAATATTTCCAATATCTGTCCAATAGCCGGAATATTGGTAACTGGCCACGGTATATTTACTGATTGATTGCGGGATAATTTCTTTTCCAAAATCGGTGGCTGTTTTATACTCATCCATTAAAAGATCAAAAAGCAATTGGCGATTGAAAATATAAATACCCATTGAAGCGAGATAATTTCTTCCGGTAGCTTTCATTTGTTCTCCCGTATCGCTTACCCAATCTTCAAGCAATTCTTTTTTGGGCTTTTCAATAAAAGAAGTAATCAATCCTTTATCACTTTTTAAAATACCAAATTCAGGGGCATCTCTTTCTGTAACCGGAATGGTTGCTACAGTAATATCTGCACCTAATGCTTTGTGATTATCCAGCATCTCAGCAAAATCCATTTGATAAAGCTGGTCGCCGGAAAGTATTAATATATAATCACTTTCAAATGGCTCTATGTGGCGCAAACCCTGCCGCACTGCATCGGCAGTTCCCTGGTACCAGGTAGGATTATCGGGAGTTTGTTCTGCTGCCAGGATATCTACAAATGCTTTACTAAAGGCACTGAAGTGATAAGTATTTTTAATGTGCCTGTTAAGCGAAGCAGAATTAAACTGTGTGAGTACAAACATTCTTCCAATACCGTTATTGAGGCAATTGGAAATAGGAATATCCACTAAGCGATATTTGCCTGCAATAGGCACAGCCGGTTTTGATCTGGTAGCAGTAAGCGGATACAATCTGCTACCGGCACCGCCACCAAGGATAATACTTAAAATTTCTTTTGAATGTGTAATAGTTCTTATTGCCATAAAATCAGTTGTTTATTTCAGTGATATATAAAGGTCAATATATTGTTGCGCAGATGAATCCCATGAGTGATCAATGTTCATCATATAACTTCTCATCCAGTTATAAAGATCGGGTTTATTATTATACAGATCAATTGCCCGGCCTACTGAATAAGTAATGTCTCCTACGCTGGCATCATTAAACCGGATACCGAATCCTTCATAATCACCAAAATCTATAACGGTATCCCGAAGACCACCAATATTTCTTACCATAGGAATGGTTCCGTACCGCAATGCATACATCTGGTTTAATCCGCATGGCTCTACCCGGCTTGGCATCAGTAAAAAATCCGAACCGGCATATATTAAATGACTCAATGATTCACTATAGCCTATATAACAATTATAATAACCCGTAAGCTGAGTTTTCATTTCAACAAGGCGGTTTTCTAATTCGGGTTCTCCTGAACCAAGTATCAGAAAATTTGCCTTTCCATTATGCTGATAGATAGATTGGCTTATTGCTTCTGGTAATAAATCTGCGGCCTTCTCTCCCACCAATCTGCCGATAAAGGCGATTAATGGTTTATCAGGATCAAGGCCAAATTGTGCAACCAATTTTTCTTTATTTTTTCGTTTTCCTTTTTCTACCGTTTCTGAATCATAGTTTTTTGCAATGAAACTATCGGTAACCGGATCCCAAACATCTGTGTCAATACCATTTAGTATACCGTAGCTTTTCCCTTTCTCATATTCAAACAGATTTTCCAGTCCATTGGCAGCATATTTTAATTCATCAAGGTAACTGTTACTAACAGTTGTTACTTTCCAGGCACATTTAACAGCAGAAGCCAGGGGGTTTACTGTTTTCTCCCATTCCAGCATACCCAACTTCCATGAATCAAATGCGGGCAGTAAATAATATTTTTCCCATCCAATCCATCCCTGGTATTGTGCATTATGTATGGTAAATACGGTTGGTATGGCAGCAAGATTTTGTCTGAATTCAAAACAATATTTCACCATAAATGGGATAAGGCCACTATGATAATCATGACAATGAATTACATCCGGTGTATGATCCCATTTATTAATCCAATCGCAAACTGCTACCTGGAAAGCAAGAAATCTTTCCGTATCATCATCATATCCATAAATTTTTTCTCTGTCCAGCAGTCCATTAATATCAACCAGGTACAAATCAAACCCCAACTTATTTGTTTTTTCCTTTATTACACTGTAATGAAAATTTTGTGGACCTATGTGCTGCCCCCCCTCATGTACCAATTCCCATTGGTTATCTAATAAAAATTTAGTGCGATACATCGGCATCACTACTTTAGCAAAATGGCCGAGCCCGGCCTGGTACTTAGGTAAAGCACCAACCACATCCCCAAGACCACCAGCTTTTGCCACCGGGTAACATTCTGCAGCTATATGAACAATCTCCATGGAAATAAATTAATAAATGGAACTTGTTTGAAATTAAGGGGTTTTTTTGATAGCAAAAATGAATATGCGAAAAAAAAATATTAATTATACTTTTTTCATTGAAGCCGGGCCTATCCCTTTTCGTATAAATGGGATCAGCATCCAAAACCTGTTTTTCATTTGCATTGAAATTTGTTATACTTTCAGCACTTCATCAAATAATAAAAGCTTGCTATGACACAACCTAAACAACCGACCAATTACGGCGCATTAGGCACCCTGGTAACTGTATTTTTCTTCTGGGGTTTTATTGCTGCCGGCAATAGTGTTTTCATTCCTTTTTGTAAACATTATTTTCATCTTGATCAATTTCAAAGCCAGCTAATTGACTTTGCCTTTTATACAGCTTATTATATTGGTGCTTTGGTATTATTTGCTTATGGTGCTTTTGGAGGTAAAGACCTGGTAGGTAAATGGGGATATAAAAAAAGTATTGTTTACGGATTACTTTTTTCTGCACTGGGTGCTGCCGCTATGATCTTCGCAGTTAACGGAAATAGTTTTGCTGGTATGTTAATAGGCCTGTTTATAGTGGCATTGGGTTTTTCATTACAGCAAACAGCGGCGCAACCTTTCGCTATTTTATTGGGTGACCCTGCAACAGGAACAAGCCGGGTGAATTTAGGTGGTGGTGTAAATTCATTTGGAACATCAATCGGCCCTTTGATAGTAGCATTGGCATTATTCGGCACTACGGCTGCTATTACCGATGAAAAAATTGCTGCACTTAGTTTATCAAAAGTAATTGTTCTCTATACTTGTGTCGGAGCCTTATTCATAGGGGCTGCGGCATTATTTAATTTTTCTAAAAAAGTGCCTTCAGGTATTTTATTGGAAAAAACAGAGAAGGCAAATAAAGCTCTTTATACATTGTTAATAATGACAGGACTTTTAATAGTCATGTTTGTCCCGGTTTTTGCCAGCTATAAGACAGATCTTACTAATGCAAGCGATGGAGAAAAACATGCAATGGAAGCTTACCGTTTAAAATGGTTAATGGGTGCATTAGCAGTAGTAGTTGTTGGATTACTGGTATCTAATTTTAGTGCAAAGAAAAAATCAGAGGGATGGGGTGCTATGCAATATCCGCAGTTAGTTTTGGGAATGCTGGCCATTTTCGTTTATGTAGGTGTAGAGGTTGCTATTGGCAGTAATTTAGGAGAACTATTGCGACAAAAGGATTTTGGATCTCTCGCCGCTTCCGAGGCTACCCCTTATATAGGTATGTACTGGGGTAGTTTAATGATTGGCAGATGGACGGGTGCTATCAATGCTTTTAATTTATCAAAAAAAACTAAACTGATTTTACAGTTTATTGTACCCTTAGCTGCATTTGGTATATTAATCGGAATTAATTCCCTGGCAAAATATGATATGACACCTTTATATTATTATGTCATTTGTGTTCTTATACAAATAGTCGCTTTCTACATAAGTAATCATAAACCTGCCAGAACAATGCTCCTCTTTAGTTTACTTGGAGTAATAGCCATGATAATAGGATTAATGAGTACTGGTACTGTTGCTATCTATGCGTTTTTAAGTGGGGGGCTGGTTTGTTCTATCATGTGGCCATGTATATTCAGTCTTTCGATAGCCGGGCTGGGAAAATATACTTCACAGGGTTCCGCCTTTTTGATAATGATGATCCTGGGTGGTGGTATTATACCTCCTATTCAGGGTAAGCTGGCAGACGTTATTGGTATTCACCAATCCTATATAATCGCTGCTCTTTGCTTTGTTTATCTCGCATTCTTCGCTTTTGTGGTAAAAGGTATTTTAAGAAAACAGGGAATTGATTATGATGCTGAAGTAAGTAGCAGTAGCCATTAATACATTAAATACATTCGTATATTTATAGCCCCGTTGTACTTGCAGCGGGGTTTTTTAAAAAATAAACTAGTAATGGCAAAATCTACACTACAAGCACTGGCAATAGGAATTGATATAGGTGGAACCGGTACCAAGTTTGGAATTGTAGACCGTGATGGGAATGTTCTTTTTACAGGAGATATTTCTACAAAAAAACATACCGAGATCAATTCATTTATTGATGAATTGCACGAAGCGTTAACAGTTATTATTGAAAAAGCCGGTGGCATTGGACGGATGAAAGGGGTTGGTGTAGGAGCCCCCAACGGAAATTTTTATACCGGTAATGTTGAATATGCCCCTAACCTGCCATGGAAAGGAATTATTCCCCTGGCAAAGCTGATTGAAAATAAATTTAGCCTGCCTGTTACTTTAACCAACGATGCTAATGCTGCTGCCATTGGCGAAATGATGTATGGTGCTGCAAAGGGCATGAAGGATTTTATAATGATTACACTCGGCACTGGTGTTGGCAGCGGCATTGTAGCAAATGGAAAATTAATCTATGGCCATGATGGCTTTGCCGGAGAACTTGGTCACACAATAGTTATACCTGATGGGCGGCTACACCCGGGTACCGGGAAAAAAGGTTCATTAGAAAGTTATGCTTCTGCTACCGGTGTTTGCTATACAACGGTTGAGCTTTTGAAAAATACAGACACTCCGAGTACATTGAGGGATATTGCTGAAAATGAGCTGGATTCTAAAAAAGTGTATGAAGCAGCCATTGCCGGTGATGAACTTGCCAAGCAGGTATATGATTTTACAGGAAAAATATTAGGATTGGCATTGGCCAATGCCATTATGTTTTCAAGTCCGGAGGCTATTATACTTTTTGGTGGATTAACTAAAGCCGGTGATCTTATTTTAAATCCCACCCGTGAACACATGGAAGCAAACCTGATACAGGTTTTTCAGAATAAAGTAAAATTATTGATCAGTCATTTAAAAGAATCTGATGCGGCTATATTGGGCGCCAGTGCTCTTGTATGGGAAATGAAATAACTATTTTGCCATTACCATAAAGAGTAAAATATTTTTTATTTATCCGAAGCTGCACCTGCCATCATATATTCCCTATTCAACCTCGCTATATTTTCAATAGAAATTTCTTTCGGACAAACCGCTTCGCAAGCACCGGTGTTGGTGCAGGAACCAAAACCTTCTTTATCCATCTGGGCTACCATTTTTAAAGCCCTTGATTTTCTTTCTGGTCCGCCTTGTGGCAATAAGGCCAGATGAGAAACTTTAGCTGAAACAAACAACAAAGCCGAAGAGTTTTTACAAGCTGCTACACAAGCACCACAACCAATACATGCTGCTGCTGCAAAAGCTGCATCTGCATTGTCTTTATTTATAGCAATCGCATTGGCATCCACTGCATTACCAGTGTTAACTGAAATATAACCTCCGGCCTGAATAATACGGTCAAATGCAGAACGATCAACTACTAAATCTTTAATAACGGGAAAAGAATTAGCCCTCCAGGGTTCTATTACAATTGTGTCTCCATCCTTATAAGCTCTCATGTGCAACTGGCAGGTAGTATTAGCATGCCATGGCCCATGCGGACGGCCATTGATATACATAGAGCAACTGCCACAGATACCTTCCCGGCAATCAGGGTCAAATGCAATCGGGTCCTTACCTGTATGAATAAGCTCTTCATTCAGCACATCAATCATTTCCAGGAAAGACATTTCGGAAGAAATGTTCTTTACAGGGTATGTTTCAAATCCACCTCTGTCAGTAGCATTTTTCTGTCTCCAGACTTTCAACGTAAGATTCATCATGTAATGTTCCATAATTCACCAATTTGAAAATTCGATAATTCGGCAATTATTTAGCCTTACTTGTCGAAATTATTTTAGTTATTATTTTATCTATCTCATGCAATTTGTCAATAAGCATCCTGCAATCAGGATAAGTTTTTGATTCGTTACAAAGGATTAACCAATACTTTGTTTCTTCCACTTCTTTAGCAGCGATTTTTAACTTATGAATAAAATCGGCTTTGCTTTCTCCATTTTGTGCTTCATGAACGTTTGCTCCCATTGAAGTGGCAGACATCAATAACTGTCTTGCAATTACAAATTTCTTTAACCCCTCCAATAATTCAACATACTCAATTACCATCAAAGAAAATTCAATTGTTTTCTTTAAGATGATATTCTCAGATGGATTTTGCATTGGCAAATTGAGAAATTGTCGAATTGTCAAATTATTTATAACTCCTTTGTGTCAGATGAGCCACTTCAAACTCCAATTGCTCTTTATGCAATTCCCAATTACTCTCTCCTTTATATTCCCAGGCCGCTACATAAGCATAATTATCATCATCCCTTTTTGCTTCACCATCATCAGTCTGGCTTTCTTCACGGAAATGACCACCGCAACTTTCATTTCTGTTCAAGGCATCTTTACACATCAACTCTCCCAGTTCAATAAAATCAGCTACACGGCCAGCCTTATCTAATTCAGGATTCATTTCATTGATCGTTCCGGGAATTTTTACATCACTCCAGAATTCTTTTTTCAATGCCTGTACTTCGGCTATGGCCTGTTTCAATCCTTCAGCATTGCGGGACATACCACAATATTCCCAGATTATTTTACCCAACCGCTTATGAAAACTCTCTACAGTTTGTTTGCCTTTAATATTCATCAGTGTATCAATTCTATCCTTCGCTGCTTTTTCTGTTTGCACAAATGCTTCATCTGAAGTGGGAATTGGTTTCGTTGCAATTTCATC
>JBKJXQ010000381.1:0-6650 GCA_046716235.1 Chitinophagaceae bacterium | reverse complement strand
TTCTTCAATATCTTTAATAGTGGTAACGCCGCCGCTTGCAATTAGGTCAATGGATGGATGCTGATTCATTATTTTTTTGTATAAACTAGTAGCAGGCCCTTGTAATAATCCATCTTTATTAACATCCGTACAGAAAAATTGCTTTACCCCTTTCAATTTGTAGTTGCCTATAAAATCAAAAAGATTTATAGATGTAGTTTCTGTCCAGCCGGTGATAACGATCATTTCTTTTTTTACATCGGCACCAATAATAAATCGGTCTGCACCAAAAGCAAGTAGCCAACCGGTAAAAGTAAATTCATCTTTTACCGCAATACTGCCAATGGATGCGTAAGCAGCACCAGAGTTAAATGTTATCTCCAGGCTTTGTTGTGTGCTGATGCCACCGCTGAAATCTATAACCAATTTTGTTTTAGTGGCAATTTTCTCCAATACTTTCCAGTTTTTTACTTCACCCTCTTTTGCCCCGTCAAGGTCTACCAGGTGTAGTCTTTCTAAACCGGCATCCTCAAACTGCATAGCCACTTCCAACGGGTCTTCGTTGTAAATAGTTTGTTTATTGTAATCTCCTTTTGTAAGTCGGACACATTTACCATCAATAATATCAATTGCGGGAATGATTGTCATTTTTTATAACGATAAAAAGTTTTTTAAAATTTGTTCTCCTGTTGTTGCACTTTTTTCCGGATGAAATTGTACACCATAGAAGTTGTCTTTTGCTACTGCACTACTGAATGGAATACCATATTTTGTTTCAGCAATCGTATGGTCACACAAGTCTGCATAATAACTATGAACGAAATAACAATAAGGATTGGCAGGTATTTTTTTTAAGAGTGGAATAGTGGAATTAACGCTGATCCTGTTCCAACCTATCTGCGGTACTTTTAAATTAAGGGAAAATTTTTTAACGGAAGTATTAAAAATACCTAAGCAGGTCGTATCATTTTCTTCAGAGTAATTACAAAGTAATTGCATTCCTAAACAAATGCCAAGTACGGGTTGCTTCAGTGATATAATCAGTTTATCAAGATTTCTTTCTTTTAAATAATCCATAGCAGTACTTGCCTCGCCTACGCCGGGAAAAATTACTTTATCTGATGAACGAAGCAGTTCCGGGTCATCAGTTACAGTAGCGGTAATCCCAATCCGTTCTAATGCAAACAATACCGATTGAATATTGCCAGCGTTATATTTTATAATTGAAATGTTCATGTATATTTATTTACTCAGCCGCATTACTACTATCGCCGTCTGTTGCGTCGCACTTTTCATCGTTCAGTAATTCTATTCAGCATTTGGCTTAGCTCTTATTTTATTGAAAATAATTTTCCAGCATCGTACTATTTTCGAAATGCCAAATGTTACAATACTCCTTTGGTACTGGGTAATTGCATATTGTCAACATTTCTGGCAACAGCCATTTTAATAGATTTTGCCAATGCTTTAAAAATAGATTCAATTTTATGGTGCTCATTTTCTCCTTCCACTTTTATATTCAGGTTGCATTTGGCTGCATCAGAAAATGATTTAAAAAAATGATAAAACATTTCGGTAGGTACATCACCCACTTTTTCCCTGTTGAATGTGGCGTCCCACACCAGCCAGCTTCTTCCGCCAAAATCAATAGCAACCTGTGCCAAACAATCATCCATCGGTAAGCTAAAACCATATCGTTCTATTCCTTTTTTATTACCTAATGCATGCTGAAAGGCTTCTCCTAATGCAATAGCAGTGTCCTCAATTGTATGATGTTCGTCTATATGTAAGTCACCAATTGTTGTTATTGATAAATCAATACTGCTATGCCTGCTGAGCTGGTCAAGCATGTGGTTGAAAAAATTCAAACCCGTATTGATGGATGATTTGCCGGTACCATCCAGGTTTATTTCAATACTGATTTTTGTTTCATTGGTATTGCGTTCGCTTTTAATAATCCGTTGTCCCAGTTTCAGAAATTCATATACCTTCTTCCAATCCGTTGTTTCAAGTACTGTAGTTGTGGTTAATTCTTTCAGGGCATCATTTATTTCTGCAGCACCGAGGGTTGGGTCGATATTTAACCAGATGCCTTTACACCCTAAATTTTTGGCCAGTTGTATATCGGTAATCCTATCGCCAATTACGAATGAACCAGCAATATCATACTTATTATTATTTAAATAAGCCGTCAGCATTCCTGTTCCAGGCTTGCGGGTAGGAGCATTATCTTTTGGAAAAGTTTTATCAATCTTTACATCACTAAAAATGATGCCTTCGTTCTGTAAACTTTTCATTACGAAATTATGTACCGGCCAGAAAGTATCTTCTGGAAAGGCAGCTGTTCCTAATCCATCCTGGTTAGTAACCATCACCAATTCAAAATCCAGTTCGGTGGCAATACGCCGCATCCAGGTAAACATTTCAGGATAAAATTCCAGCTTATCAAATGAATCTAGTTGATAAGTGGGCGGTGCTTCATTAATTAATGTACCATCACGGTCTATAAATAAAACTTTCTTCATGCTGTATAAACTTTTAGTTCGTTTATCAATTGCTGATTTTCTGCGGGTGTACCAACAGTGATGCGTAAACAGTCATCACATAAAATAACTTTGGAACGGTCACGGACAATTATTCCTTTTGCTGCGAGGTAATTATATACAGCGACTGCATCTTTCATTTTTACTAAAATAAAATTGGCATCTGAAGGATAAACAGTTTCGGTGACAGGTAATACTCCCAGCTTTTCAGCAAGCCATTCTCTTTGTTCTACAGTAATTTTTACCCAATCATTCACCCTGGTAATTCCTTCCAATGCTTCCAATGCCAATTGCTGTGTACTTAAATTAATATTATATGGATATTTTACTTTATTAAGATAGTTGATGATTGGTAATCCTGCGAAAGCCATACCCAGTCGTAATCCCGCTAATCCCCATGCTTTGGAAAAAGTTTGCATCACTACCAGGTTAGGATATTCAGTCAGTTCTGTTATAAATGTTTTTTGTTTGGCATAATTGATATAGGCTTCATCAATTACTACCAGGCCATCAAAATTATTTAAAAGTACTTCAATGTCATTCCGGTTAATACTGTTCCCCGTTGGATTGTTAGGTGAACAAACAAAAATTATTTTAGTATGCGGATCTATAGCTTCTTCAATGGCATCAAGATTTAATTGAAAGCGGTTGGTGAGCGGAATTTTCTTCAATTTTACATTATTCATTGCTGCACACACTTCATACATGCCATAAGTAGGGGGTAGGATGATGACATTATCACTACCCGGCTCACAAAAAACCCTGAATAGTAAATCAATAGCTTCATCACTGCCATTACCAAGAAAAATATTTTTTGGCGGCACTCCTTTTATTTGTGAAATTTTTTCTTTCACAGCCGTCTGCAATGGGTCTGGGTAACGGTTATAATTAACCGGCAGGGGAGAGCCGAATGAATTTTCATTGGCATCTAAGAAAATGCTGGCCTCACCACTGAACTCATCTCTTGCCGATGAATAAGCTTTCATCTGCTTGATATTTTCCCGTACTATTATTTCCGCATTAAATTCCATCACTTAATTTTTTAATCGTATTGAAACTGCATTCTTGTGGGCATCCAATCCTTCTGCTGCTGCCATCGCCATAACTGTTGTACCAATATTTTTTAGTCCTTCTTTGGTTAATCGTTGGTAAGTTATCTTTTTTACAAAACTATCCAATGACACGCCGCTATACATGGCTGCATAACCATTGGTTGGCAATGTATGATTAGTGCCACTGGCATAATCACCAACACTTTCAGGTGAATAATTCCCTAAGAAAACAGAACCAGCAGTAATTATTTGCTCAGCTACCTGCTTATCATTTTTACAGGAAATAATTAAATGTTCCGGCGCATATCTATTTGAAAAAGCTATTGCCTCTTCTATATTATTTACCAGTATTGCTTTACTGTTTTCCAATGCCTTCAGTGCAATTTCTTTTCTGGGCAAGCTTTCAAGTTGTTCATTAATGGCAGCTATTGTTTTTTCTGCAACTACTTCGCTTATTGTTACTAATATTACTTGAGAATCGGCTCCATGTTCCGCCTGTGATAATAAATCAGCAGCAATAAATTCGGGCACGGCAGTTTCATCAGCCATTATCAATACTTCAGAAGGTCCGGCAGGCATATCAATAGCTACCCCTTGTTGCTGAATTAGTTGTTTAGCCATTGTTACGAACTGATTTCCCGGGCCAAATATTTTAAAAACATCTGGAATGCTTTCCGTTCCATAAGCCATCGCAGCTACAGCCTGTGCTCCACCCACTTTAAAAATTTTACTGATGCCGCATAGCTGGGCTGTATATAAAATAGCAGCATTTATACTTCCATCTTTGGAAGGCGGTGTACAAAGAATAATTTCTTTGCATCCTGCCAGTTGTGCCGGTACTCCCAGCATTAATACGGTGGAGAATAATGGAGCGGACCCACCAGGAATATACAAACCAATTTTTTCGATGCCAGTTGATTTTCTCCAGCACTCTACGCCGGGCATAGTTTCTATTTTATTTATAGTTTCTTTTTGTGCAAAATGGAATGTTTCTATATTTTTCTTTGCCTGTTGAATAGCAGTTTTTAGTTCATCGCTTACTTCATTAATTGCAGCCGCTATTTCTTTTTCTGTAACAAAAAGAGTTTTCAATTTTATGTTATCAAATTCTTTGGCATATTTCCAGAGTGCCTTATCACCATTACCTTTTACTTTCTTCAGTATCTTCTTAACTTTCTTTTCCAGCGTTGCAGTTTCAATAGCAGGTCTTTTTGTTAGCAAGCTCCATTCTGCTGTATCCGGGTATTTATAAAGTCTCATACTCTTTGTCTTTTTAATTCCCTCCTGAGTTTATCGAAGGGTCAGGGTTGATGATCTAAATAATCATTTTTTCAATAGGTATAATCAAGATGCCTTCTGCCCCATTTGCTTTTAATTGCTCAATTATATTCCAAAAATCTGAATCATGAATAACAGAGTGAATGGAACTCCATCCCGGTTTTGCCAATGGTAAAATGGTCGGGGCTTTCATACCGGGTAATAAATTACAGATGATATCTATTTTTTCATTGGGTGCATTTAATAATACATATTTATTATTCCGGGCTTTCTTAACCGAACGGATGCGAAATAATATTTTATCAAGAATGGCTTTCTTTTCAGCAGATAAATTTTTATCACTTATTAAAACTGCTTCTGAGGATAGAATGATTTCTACTTCTTTCAATTCATTGGTAAAAAGAGTGCTTCCCGAACTTACTAAATCACAAATCGCATCTGCCAGGCCAATCTTTGGAGCAATCTCTACAGAGCCGCTTATTTCATGTATTTCAGCATTGATATTTTTTTGTTTCAGATAATTAGCCAGAATAACCGGGTAACTGGTGGCAATTTTTTTACCATTCAGATTTTCGACTGATTTCAATGCACCATTTTTTGGAATGGCAATAGAAAGCCTGCATTTCCCAAAACTTAATTTTTCAATGATGTCTACCGCTTTATTTTTTTCCAGCACAACATTTTCGCCAACAAATCCTATATCGGCTACTCCATCCTGCACATATTCAGGAATATCATCATCCCGCAGAAAAAAAACTTCAACCGGAAAGTTGGGTGATTGTACCCTCAGCTGGTTGTTACCATTACTAATTTCAATATCACATTCTTTAAGCAGTTTCATCGACCCTTCATAAAGCCTGCCCGATTTCTGAACGGCGATTTTCAATACTGTCTGCATATAATTGTTATTCAATTTTAATAATAAAAAAGGGCTTACTATTTAGTAAGCCCCTGACTATGTTTAGTACATAATATCTTCACGGCCTACTTTCGCAGAGCAGAATGATGATGATTATGTGTATATTTTTTCATTGAGAGGTCAAAGGTAGGGATATTTTATTTTCAGGCAAGTTTTTTCATATTATGTTCCTGTTTTATCAGAAACAAATGGTAGTAAGCCTGAGTTTGATATTTCCAAATTGGAGGAAATTGTTTTTTAAAAGCATGATAATATTCAGACAGCGGTTGTTTGCTGTAGCAGATCTTTCATTGTAATTCCTAAATGGCTTTCAGTATAAACACATTCACCATTTTTTATTAATAATAGCTGTGGGGATTCGTGGTGTTCTTTAAAAATTTCGGCCACCTTATCAGATAAAGTACGGTATTTTAATAGGTCCAGATAGTAAATATCAACTGCTGCTTTTTCTTTGCTAGCCTTTAATCGTTGCAGGGCAACGCTGCTTACATTGCAACGGGTGCTGTGTTTAAAAATAGCCTGCGGATTGGTATTAGATTGTACAATCAATTCCTTTAACTGATTTTCTTCAGTCAGATTTATCCAGTTCATATTTGATATGGGAAAATTAACCCTTGAATTTAGCGTTAGAATTCATATTGGTAGGACAGCCTGTTTTACGGGATGAATAGCAGGAAGTTATTGCTATTGCAATTATTAAAAGTAATACTGCTGTAAGAAACTTATTTTTCATTTTTTCGGGGATATTTTGATTGTTTAACGAATAAAACGGCATATTATTTTGTGCCGGTAAAGATAGGAAATTGACCCGGTTTTTTGATTATATGGCATACATCGGTGCTGATATGGGTTAAAATTATATAAATAACTGGTTATCTT
>JBKJXQ010000380.1:0-13080 GCA_046716235.1 Chitinophagaceae bacterium | reverse complement strand
AATACATGGCCAATGTTGCATCAGTTGGTTCATCAATAACAGACATAGTTCCCTTAAATAAACCACCGATATATTGAATTTTGCTTTGCTGTCTTTTATAATCGCCTTGTTGATAATTAACTTCTTCATCTTTCTTTGTTGGGTCAGGTCCTTTTACGTTCGACAAAGAAGAAAATCCTTTACCATTAGTTACAAATATTTTTTTGCCAATCACTTTTACATTGGTAGGATACCATCCTACAGGAATAAAGCCTTTTGAATTACTAAATCCAGGTTTTGATACATCAAACACTGCGAGGCAATTATTATCCGCATTAGCCACATATAATGTTTGCTGATTTTCAGATAACGCCAACCCATTGCTAGCAGAACCAGTTGGTGCATCCGGATATAATGCGGCATTTAATACTTCCAATACTTTACGCTCCCTGATATCAATTACAGAAACACTGTTATCGTTCGCATTGGCAACAAACAATATTTTTCCATTTTTACTTAATAATAGTTCATTTGGATTGTCTCCCACATTTATTTCATTGGTTATTTTTTTATCAGCCAGGCTATAAACCAACACTTTATCACCACCCCAAATTGAGATATACAATTCTTTTTTATCCAACGATAATAAACAGGCGTATGCTTCAGCACCTAAAGCCAGTTGTTGTTTAATTTCTTTAGATTTCAAATCGATAACAAACAGCGAATTATTTTCTTTTGTAACTACATACATCGTTTTCGTAGCATCATGTATTTCAATACCGGCTGGCGAAATTTTCTCCGGCCATTTTTTACCAAGGGTAATAGAATCTTTCAGTATTAATTTATTATTGACAATTGCATACTGTATTATCCAGTTATCATTTCCACCGGAAGCATAGAGCATTTTTTCGTCGGCACTGAACTTCAACCCGTACCAGGATTTTGGTACGACTATGTTGTCAAGAATTTTTTCCGTGACTGGATTTATAAGCTGAATACTGTGAACACCTTGTCCATTATTAGTTACAGCTATTAATTTTTTTGATCTTGAGACAGCAATATTTAAGGGCAAATCACCCAATGGTAATGAACGGCCTGCGGGTGACAATGTCCAGCCGTTAGGAAGCGTTACTGTTTGCAGTTCATTTTTTTTTTGTGCTTGTGTAATATTCACAAATACGAGTAAGGAATAAATAGTAATAAGAATTGATTTCATACTTTAATATTTATCTCACGGTAATAAGAGTTTTTGACTCCAAATTACCAGATCAAATTAATACTGGTTTACTTTTTTATAATGATCTGCCCGTTGTTCATCCTCATCATCCATCTTGGGGCCCTGCATAATTTTTTGCCAGTCAATATTTTTATTGTAGCGGATCATTGCTTATTGCGGGTCAAAAACCCTTTTATCAGGAAACACCAGAGAGTATGGTCGGTAATCAGGTTTAGCTGTAAAAAAATCGTCCAGCAAAGAAGCCGTAATATCGTATTGGTTTAAATACGGCACATTTAAAATATTATATATACCTTTAAAATAGAACCGAAATTGGCATGGGTATGGGAAACATAATTTCTTTTTATATATGGCCCTGCCATCATTAATATACTGCGGTGTGCATCAATATGATCAACACCACCCTGCGGATCATCTTCTGTAACAATCACCAGCATATTCTTCCAGTATTTAGTACGGGATAAAAAATGCAAAATTCTTCCTACTGCCAGATCATTATCGGCTACATATGAATGCTGAAATGGATATCCATCTTCCGGTCTTGGGCTTGCTGTATGATCATTCGGCACCTGCATGACAATTAAACGGGGCATTTCTTCTTTGCCATTCAGCCACATCCTGGTGAATTCAGTTTCAAACTGATCCATACGAAACTGATCGGGAATATTTGTATTGTAACCTGCATAATTATGACTGGTTCTGCTCCACAATGCTTTTTGCATAGGAACCATTACGCCATGTGCAGCACCTGTTAATGTATCACTCCATTCCTCCCGAACATGTGCTGTTTCATTGGCTTCACCGAAATTGTAAAAAGAAATTTTGTTTCTTTCTAATGCTTCCCATAAACCACCAATCTCCGCATAGTCTTCCGGATCCATACTACCAGTACTTCCGGGAAAACGTCGGCCGGGAGCTTTTGAAAAAAGTTTTGCCGTTTTATCAACACTTGAATTTGTTTCTACCCATTCATTAGGTATTACTCCCATCATCCAGTGATGGCCATGAATAGAGGCGTCGCTATCACAATAAAAGTTATCACTGAAAGAAAACTCGCTGGCTACTTTTGCATGATTGGGGGTTATGTCTGCATTAGTCACTTTCAATGTATCCTTCTTTCCATAGACATTTACACCCACGCCAAATCTTGCCAATGTCAAATCACCTTTGCCGGTTTTCATTTGCCCCAGCACCTCATCATAGGTTCTATTTTCTTTGGTAATATATACTATATACTTAACAGGGCTTTGCCGGAGTTTTGGCAATGCAGGCATTGGATTCCTCACATCATCCGTTACACTAACTGCCTGCATAGTATTATTGATTGTTTGTTTTGTATAAACAGCAAGTTGCAGAGCATCCGGCATTTGTATTTTCTGAAAAGTGGCTAATTGTATATCGCCAACGTAAGTTCCCTGAATTGGTTTTACAAAATCCTTTCCGCCATTTGGGCCAGCACCAAATCCCCTGCAACTTATTACATACATTTCCTTTTCGTCATTACTCAATAACACTCTTGCAGGACCCCAGCCGGTTGGTATTAAGCCCTTTGTTTGTTTCGAAGCAATATCAACTACCGCTACCGCATTAAAACCAAGCAATGCTACATACAATGTTTTTTCATCTTTACTTAAGGTAATACCAAATGGAAGTAAGCCCCGGTATTTATCGATGCGTTTATCAACCTTCAATTGAATGTGGCTGATTATTTTTCTGTTTTTATAATCAATCACCGAAATATTATCATTGGTAGCGTTTGTTACATACGCATACTTATTACCTACAGCAATTGAGTTGGGGCTTGCACCACCTACTATTTCTGCATCTTCAATCATCTGACCAATCTGATGTCCCGTCTTAAATTTATCAATTATTTTATTAGTGGAAAGGTCAATAGTAAACACACTCATTGCCTCCGGGGACAGAGGACTTCCTAGCCCGGGTATTTTTTTCCCATCAATGGTTGTTCCTTCAATAGATGCTATGGTATTATCAGCATACGGATGCCAGTTAATTACCATTGAATTAAAATTAGCTGAGTCCATTCCTTCCACTAACGGATAAGAATACATACCTACATTAGCAATAAAAGCCAGTTTTTTATCAGGGCTTAGTGCAAGACCAAATGGCTGCCGGCCTGATGGAACAGAAGCTGTAATTTTTTTAGTTGTCAGATCGATTCTTACTAATCGGAAGTTACCCCTGTCTAATACAAGCAATTCATTTTTACTTTCATTCAAAAGTAAGTCTGAAGTAAAACTGTCATCGAAATCTTCTCCGTTTATTTTTCCATTAAGAGAAATAGAATCGAGGCGCAGCATGGAAACGATATCATAAATTATTACTGCCCCATTATCTCCCCCACTTAAAAAAATGGTTTTTGAATCCGGCGAGAAAGCCACTCCCAGAAAAGAGCCATTGGATAATGGGGAAGCTATTTTTTTATCATAAGAAGGAACCCTGGTATTTGCCAATGACAACAGATCAATAATAGTAAATACTCCATTATGAAGCGTCACAGCTTTTTTTCCATCGGGTGAGATAGCCATACCAAAAGGATCATGTGTAATGCGTATAGTTTGTCCGGCTGGTGTTATAAAACGACCGCTGGGAAGAATTGAAATCCCTTTTTTATCAATCCTACTGAAACTATTGCCAGCAGGAACACGAAGTATGTTTACTTTTCTGTTTTGTGCCTGAACTACAGATAGTATGAAAAAAATACAACTAAAAAATTCAGTAATAATTATAAAAATTTTTTTCATTATTATTGAAGTTACAGAAACTGAAAAATTAGCGAAGCTTTGAAAAGCTTCGCCTTACTTACAACTTAGACTGCTTTAAAAATAGGTATCATATAAGTGCTTGTTATGTATCATTCTATTGTATTATCCACATGGCTCCATTAATATTGTCCTGCCCACCGTATTGACGCTGTAACGCTTCTGCCAGATTTGTGCCATTGGTAGTTCTTTCATTGGAGGGATATTGAAATCGCTGTGGAATTAAACCACTGTTACCTGTACCAGCCCCATTTTTTGCAAAGGCAGGTACCCCTGTTCTCCTGTAATTGTAAAAAGCTTCGAAACCAGAGTTTTGGAAAAAAGAAAGGTATTTCTGAATCAATATCTGGCCCAGGCCTATAGCGGTATTACCTGCATATTTTACTTCTGACTGGTTATAGTAATCGTTGAAAATAAAATTCACATTGTATGCAATATAGTCACCGCCTTCTATAACCTTACCGCCAGCTTTGAGATAATAAAAAGTATTTAAACCTTCCTTCACTCCATAAAAGCCTATAGATGCCTGTATACCTTTTGTGTACCATTCTTCCGCATTCCCGGTAATCCATCCCCTGTTTATTGCTTCGGCAATATTAAAACACATTTCCGGGTAGCCAACTAAAATAGTAGGTTCGGCAGTGTAAGTACTGTAATATCTTTTTCTGCCATAAAATGAATAAGAGCCAGGAACAAAACCACTGCCATTGTCAATACCGGCTTTGCTGGACATATCGGCCAGATCTTCTGCAGGGCTGGCTCCTACAAAAGCATTATGATCTGAAGGTAACAATCCTGCTTTTAATTTTGAACCTGCGGGGTCCGCCACTACAAAAGTGCGTGGATCTTTAATATTGGTTAATGCACCCAGATAAGTAGAAGACATATTATACCGTGTAGCATCAAAACCATAGTTATCCGGATTGGTAGGATATTTATTAAACGGATTAACATACACAAACTTTAAGTTATCATTCATATCATTTAAAATAGGATAAGTAGATTTATTACCCATTACCCTGCTAAAATCCTGTTTAATATTTAACGTTGCATCCGTTTCCTTTTTACTCAGGCTAATTAATACTCTTAAACGAAGCGTATTGACCACTTTCTGCCATGACTTCAGATTATTATTAAAATAAAAATCTCCCAACAGCGAATTATCGCCTGCTGTAATTAATTGTGACATATCTGTATTAGCTTCATCAAGCCATTTCAATACCTGGATGAAAATATCTTTCTGTGTGTCATACTTTGGCGTAAGTATTTCAACACCTTTTAAAGCCTCTTTCATAGGCAGATCTCCTACCCGCATTGACATTTCATAAAATAAAAATCCACGAAAAAACTTGCCTAATGCTGTATAAGGATTAATTGTTTTGCCTCCTGACTTTATTGCTTCTTCTTCCATCTTCATCACATTTTTTAAAGTGGTATAAAATAAAGATGCCCCACCCCAGTTATATTCCTGGTTGCCATAATAGTTATAATTACAGCAGGCATATTGATTCCACCGATGCTCTAATCCCCATGGACGTTGATTAATACTTACTTCAACGCCATTTAAAGCCAATGATGCAGGAACACTTTCCGGGCTATTGGGATTAACAGCCAATTCATCAAACTTTTTATTGCAGCCAGCAAAAAATATCATTGCTGTGGCTATGATTATTAATTTATATTTCATAAAAATATTTTAGTTTGTATTAGTAATATTTTAGAAAATAATATTTACATTAAACCCAAACCGTTTTACGGTAGGCGATTGTATGCTGCTGGAGTTCTGGCTACCTGCATATTGATCAAGGTCTACGTCTTTATTTTTTTTATCGGTAAAGTAGAAAAGGTTCCTGGCAACAAATGAAATAGTAGCTGATTTCATAAACGACTTGCCTAAGAAAGAAGATGGAATTGAATAGCCCAATGTAATTTCCCTGAGTTTTGAAAATGTTTTACTCATCAGGTTACCTTCAGCGGTAGAATTATAACGGCTTACATAATCCTGGGCAAAAGTTTTAATATCATTTGGTGCAAAAACCAAATCCTTATAATTAGTAACTACGCCTGTAACAGGATCGTACTTGGGTGTACCGGATACAATCTTTACTCCTTGACCCACATAGCTCTTAACACCTAAATAATCCTGGTAACGAGCTGTTCCTAAAGCACCTTGAATAGTTTCTATGTGACGTCCACCACGGAAAGTCTGTCTGCGGATATAATTTTCCATTTTACCACCTACACGTCCATCAACCAATACTACAAGACTCAAACTTTTATACCTGAACTTATTGGTAAGGCCCCATACCCAATCAGGATTTGAATATCCGAATATTTGATTCTTGGGTAACCGTAACGGACGACCACCGGCATCATTTACGATCTGACCATCTGGTGTACGTACAAATGACTGCCCCTGATAGATATCTAATCTATCTCCTTTTTTTACAAAAATATCTCCTACAAGAATTGAATCGGTTGGCAACTCCGCATATGTTTGTTTGTAAGTAGACCAGTTCAATAACAAATCATATGTAAAATTCTTTGTCTTTACCGGATTGGCATTTATTGAAACCTCAAACCCCTTTGTGGCATATTTCGCAGCATTAATGTATAAAGCAGTGTAACCGGTAGTCTGTGAAATAGGATTTCTGAAAATCTGCGGACCATCGATGTAACTAAAATAAACCGCATCAATTCCGATCCTGTTTTTAAGGAACCGGATATCAATACCACCTTCATAGTTAGTACGGGCAGCAGTTTTAATATCATTATACAAATTATCTGTATAATACGCAGCACTTGTATTATTATAATCAAGCCTTGTATTATAAATTTTACTTACAAGGCTGTAAGTAGGTCCATCGTACGATGTAGAATAAGGAGCACCATAACCAACAGGATAAGATGCTGGTCCGATATAAGCAGAAGTTCCACCATCCCTTACATTAGCATAAGAACCTTTTATTTTCAGAAACGAAATGGCTGTTGGTAATTTTAAATAGTCCGACAAAACAGAACTTACCGAAACAGAAGGATAAGTACTTGCCTGAGAGCCGGGGATAGCTGATGATTTATCAGCTCGTACAGTAGCACTAACGTTTATAAAGTTTTTATACGACAAATCCAATGACCCATATGCACTTGTAACTAACATCTCTGAAGAAAAATTAGAGGCAATAACAGGATTTCTGGAGTTAGCAAATGTATAAACTCCCGGAACGTTTAAATAGTTGGTCGTTACGTAACTGGAATTGAAACGCATACTGCGAATATTGCCACCTGCCACTGCTGAAACTCTCAGATCATTAAAAAAAGTCTTATTGTATTTTATCAATAACTCTGAATTATTTTCAAAAAGCTTTCTGGTGTCTTCCCGATAGTCGCCCCGGGCTTCTTCACGGCCATAAGAGGTGGCCGAGTATGGAAATTTTTCTGTTCGTAATAAATCATATGTTGTAGCCGATACTCTTCCAACTGCCTCAAGATTTTTATTAAACTTATAGCTTAAAGTTGTGTATCCATAAAAATCATTTTTATAATGTCCACGCAGCCATTCCTTAGTAAGAAACCAAGGGTTATTATATCGCTGGTATTCTGCATAAAGCTGCTGTATGCCTTCCTTACCCGGCTGCCAGTAATTACGTAATTGATCAATATCCCAATCCGCACCACCCCAGATAGTAATATTATATATCATACTGTTCGGACCATATTGAACATCCGGGATATTAGGTGTAAACTGACGGTTATAATTTATGTTTGCCTCAAACCGTAGTTTGTCAGAAAAATTATGAGCAAGAGAACTATTGAAGTTGACCCCATTCAATTGTGTATTAGGTACTATACCTTTTTGATACGTGTGAGTAAATGAAAAACGTAAATCTGATTTTGGAGTGCTTGCAGAAACTGCGATATTATTGGAAGTTAATAAACCAGTTTGAATAAACCTGTTCAAATTATTTTTCCCCCGGGCTGTCCATGGTGTGCCTTTACGGATACCAGTTACAGGGTCAACAGGACTATCATACTGTGGAATTAACTGACCTTCAAATTTTGGTCCCCATATATCATAGTCGCCATCATTAAGGCCACCGCCACGACCGTCTACAAAAGAATAACGACCATGGTCACCAGGCCCGTATTCATCCTGCACTTTAGGGATAGCGTTAAATCCTTTTTCAAACATAGTGCTGGAATTAAACTCAACAGAAAACCCTCTTTTATCTTTAGTTCCCTTTTTAGTATTGATAATAATTGCACCATTGATGGCACGGTTACCATATAATGCAGCGGCTGTAGGACCTTTTAGCACAGAGTAGCTTTCGATATCATCGGGGCTTATATTCCAGGTATCAGAATTGATGGGCACACCATCTACTACAAAAAAGTTAACACTATTACCACGCAACAACACCTGCGGTCTTCCCAAAATTTCAGCAGATGCACCAATGGACAACCCTGCCACCTTACCGACTAAACCGTTTATTGCATTTGGTTCACGGGCCTTTACAAGATCTGCTCCTTTTACTTCCTGCACGGAGTATCCAAGTCTTTTTGTTTCCTTTTTTATACCTAAGGCAGTTACCACCACTTCAGAAAGATCTACAGAGCTAATCTTCAGATCAATCATTGCAGCACTAACTGCAATTACTTCCTGATCTGTAAATCCTATACTGCTGATAATAAGGACATCTTTATCATCAGCCATAATTTTAAAATTTCCACTGGCATCTGTCAATGCCGACGTTTTATTTCCTTTTACAACTACCGATGCGCCAGCTACAGGTTGTTGATTTTCTCCGGATACCACCTTACCGCTAACGGTCCGCTGAGCCATGACTAAACATGACACCGAAAGCATAATAATTGTAAGATGTAAGTGTTTGAAGCGGGATAATAATTTGAAGTACATAAAAAAAATTACAGTTAGTGATTAGAAATTATCCTTTTGCTGTGCGAAGGTGGACATGCAATGTGAAATTACTTTTACCGGAAAATGAAGAAATAATTATCTAATACAATTAAAAGAGGGATTGTCAATATATATCGTTGAGCAAATATGCCGTTAACTTTTTATTCATCTGTTAATGTTATTTCAATAACAATGGGGTAATATGTTATTTACAAATCTTTTTTTTCTTTACAAAAATCCTCCCATGCAAAAACGATCTGTTGATGTAGTAGTTATATCTGATCTTCATTTAGGAACTTACGGATGTCATGCCGATGAGATTGTCAACTATCTTAAAAGCATATCCCCGCAAATACTGATTCTTAACGGCGACATTATTGACGGTTGGCAATTCAGTAAAAGATATTTCCCGGCTGCACACTTACAGGTAATAAAAGAAATCATCAACCTGCTAAGCACAGGGACCCGTATCGTTTATATTACCGGCAACCATGATGAAATACTACGCCGGTACAGCGATATGGAACTTGGCAAATTCCATCTGACTGATAAATTACTGATTGAACTGAATGGCAAGAAGACCTGGATATTTCATGGAGATGTATTTGATGCCACCACAAAAGGAAGTGCCAAAATACTGGCCCGGTTTGGTGGAAAAGGATATGAACTGCTGATATTAATGAACAGAGGTATTAACTGGTGCCTGAAACTGATGAAGAGAGAAAAAATGAGCTTTAGTAAAAAGATAAAGAATGGTGTAAAAAAAGCAGTGAAATGGATTGGTGACTTTGAGCAAACAGCCGCAGAGCTTGCTATTGAAAAAAAATATGATTATATCATTTGCGGCCATATACATCAGCCACAAAAAAGAATAATAGAAACAAAAAATGGTAAAGTGATGTACCTGAACAGTGGCGATTGGATAGAAAATCTTACATCACTCGAATATCAAAACAATGAGTGGAATATTTATCAGTATAATGAAAAAGATTTCGTTGCTGTAGTTAAGACAACGAGAGACAAAAAACTTCCGGAACTGGATGTAGTTACAGAAGAAATTAAATTATTTCTTAATTCGCTGGCCATTTAATTTTTTATCCTTTAAAGTCTTTTATGAAAATATTATATGCGATACAGGCAACTGGTAATGGACATATAAGCCGGGCCATGGAATTGCTTCCTCATTTACAGGAATATGGAACTGTAGATATTTTTTTAAGTGGTGATAATAGTAACCTGTCAATGGATGCGCCTGTTAAGTATCGTAGCAAAGGACTGAGTCTTTATTATAATTGTACCGGCGGGTTGGATTACTGGCAGATTACAAAAGCGTTTCAACTCTCCCGGTTAAAAAAAGAAATACAGGAACTGCCAGTTGAAAAATATAATCTGGTAATTAACGATTTTGAATACATTACTGCCGCAGCCTGTGCTAAAAAGAAAATCCCCTCGGTGAACTTTGGCCACCAGGCAAGTTTTCAATCCGATCAAACACCAAGACCTGAAAAAAGAAGTAGTACTGGTGAATGGGTACTGAAAAATTATGCAAAGGCTAGTCGCTATATTGGTCTTCATTTTAAGCCTTATGATAATTTTATTTTCCCGCCGATAATAAAAAAAGAAATACTGGAAGCTGAACCAACGGATAAACAATATATCACTGTCTACTTACCCTCTTTTTGTGAGCAACAGCTTAAAGATTTACTAAATTCTTTTACCGATTTCCGCTTTGAAGTTTTTTGCCGTGAAACAAAGCAACCTTTCCATATTCGCAATATTCATTTTCTACCTGTTAATAAAAACCGTTTCAATAAAAGTCTTATCCGTTGCACCGGGATTATTACAGGAGCCGGTTTTGAAACACCTGCTGAAGCCTTACATCTGGGAAAAAAATTAATGTGTATCCCTATAAAAGGGCAGTACGAACAGCAATGTAATGCTGCTGCTTTGCAGGAAATGGGAGTAACCTGTCTTAAAAAAATCAGTGACGATTTTGAAGAAAAATTTACAAACTGGATTGAATCAAAACAAAATATACAGGTCAACTACCATCACAGCATCAAGCAATCGTTAAATCATCTTTTTAGTGACCAGACGAACAACTTTTCAGAAAAAATAACAATAACACCTACCGGCCTGTTGAGCTTTTTGCTATAAATAAGCTTGAGGTAGAAAAGTCAGATTATTTAACTACGCAATATTTAATTTTATAATTAAAGGGAGACAAATAAAAAACCACCCCGTGCCTATCCAGCTCCGGGGTGGTAAACTGCATGAGAAATTGCACCTGGTGGGTAGAAATTATACTTTATAGATGCAATGTTAGATAACGGACGAAAGAACTGGTGTAAAGATGTAGAAGCTTTGTTATGCAGTTGTTACAATAAGGTTATGTTAGCATTACTAAAATTCAGGTAGCAAAAAGTGGTAATAAGGAGAAATAATGAGGCACTGAAAATTTAATATTACCTTATTGTTAATTTTTTGTAGCTTTATATGTTAGTTGCCATGAAAACCAAATGGTCCATATTACCCCTTTTGCTTTCTTTAAGCTTTTTGCCTGAAAATTCTATTGGCCAAGGAAGTTACACCCCGATTTCTTTTGACTTTTATGGCGACCCAATTGAACTAAAGCTTGATAACTCCTGCATTATCAGTTACAACGAACCTCTGAGTGAGCACTCTATACAATCGTTCCAGGCAACTATTGCTGCCGGTAATTCCAGTTCGCTTGTGCAGGCATTGCTCTATTACAAAAATCAATATCAATTAGACGATTGGCTGTACTACCAACTTATCCGCAAAACAGCCCAACAAATAAGCCCAAAAGCAGATAATTACTACCGCTACACATTATATAAATGGTTTTTACTGACCCGGTCAGGTTATAATGCTACCCTGAAAACAAATGGAGAAAAATTATTATTTTATGTGCAAACAGATGAAAGCATTTATAATATTCCTTTTTATTTGAAAGATGACAAACAATATGTTTGTCTTAATTACCATGATTACGGCGGTAATATTGATTTTTCAACAGAAAAATTTTCCGAAGTAAGCTTTCCTTTTATCGAAGCCCAAAAAAGATTTTCGTACAAAGTAACCCGTTTGCCGGATTTCAGACTTGCCGATTACGAGGATAAAGAATTGAAGTTTACTTACCGGGAGAATAATTATCACTTTAAGGTGAAACTGAATCCCCAGATAAAAACCATTTTCGCCAATTATCCTGTTGTGGATTATGAATCATATTTTAATATTCCCCTCAGTAAAGAAACCTATAGCACATTAATCCCCTTACTGAAAAAAAATGTACAGAAGATGAATGTGAAAAATGGGATTGACTACCTGATGCGGTTTACCCGTTATGCTTTTTTGTTTGAAACAGATTCAGAAGTGTTCGGTAAAGAAAAACGATTGTCACCGGAGCAAACATTATTGTATGAGCAGAGTGATTGCGAAGACAGGGCTGCTTTATTTTTTTGCTTAGTGAAAGAAATTTATAACCTGCCAATGATAGTGCTGGCTTACCCTGAACATGTAACGATTGCTGTGAAATTCAATAAACCTGTAGGTACTCCTTTCATTTATAATGGCATGAAGTACTCAGTATGTGAACCAACTCCACAAAAAAAGGATCTGGCTGTTGGACAATTATTGCCATCCTTGCGGAAAGAAACATACGAGGTTGTTTATGCATACACACCCCTCCGGCAATAGGAGTTTATTCCTGGCGACCCGGCAATACGGTTACATTTTTCTGCAGGCTGTCTAATAACCCTTTTGCTTCATCACTCATTTTTGTAAAATATTTTTTTCCGGTTTTAATGAAAGAAAATGTCCTACAATCATCGTTCCTGGAAAAATAAACTGTTTCTACAGCACCGGCTTTGCCATAGAAATATATCTTTCCCTGGGTAGTACAAGTATCTTTCGCTGTAATTACTTTATCATTCACATTTGTAGTTACAATGGGTAATGGGTTCTTTCCTTTTATTTTTATCATATTAAAAAAACGTGGGTCCCCAGGGCTGTGATAGTACATAACAACTGAACTGTCACTATCAGCTATTGCAGGCAACATGTTTATCTTAACGGTCTTTTGTTTGCATCCAACTGCTACTAAACAAAAAAATCCAATGACGAGGCCACGTGGTTTCATCTTA
>JBKJXQ010000379.1:0-2965 GCA_046716235.1 Chitinophagaceae bacterium | reverse complement strand
GTAACAGAAGAAAACAGGAATGAATTACGATTGATTATTGAAAAAGAAGCGGTTGCTTTTGGTGTAGCCAGTATTGATAATAATGAAATTGATGAGATAAATATTCTGAGAGCTTCCTTTAAGGCTATGCATCTTGCACTGGAGAGTATAATGGTAGCTCCGGAACTTCTGTTGATCGACGGCAACCGTTTTATTACTTATAAAAAAATACCGTATCGCTGTATTATTAAAGGCGATGGTATTTATGCATCCATTGCCGCTGCAAGTATTTTAGCCAAAACTTACCGGGATGAATATATGCTTCAGTTGCATCAACAGTTTCCGCATTACGGATGGAATAATAATAAAGGCTATGGTACAACAGTACATCGCAATGCTATTGCTATACATGGTCAATGCGAATATCATCGAAAAACTTTTCGGCTGAAGGCTCTGCAAAGTGAACTGTTTTGAGCAATTCCTGAAAATCTTATATGCTGGCACTATAAACTTTGCAAAACAAATTATTCTTTCCATTCACCCAAACCTTCCCTTATCATCACCGGTTCATCACTGGTGCAATCAATAATAGTAGAAGGAATAATGCCGCCAATTCCTCCATTTATCACAAAGTCTACTTCATTCCTGAAGTTTTCATACATCACTTCAGGATCGGTATAATCTTCCACCATTTCTCCGGGCAATGAGGCACTCAGGAGAGGACGACCCAGTTCATTTACAATAGCCATGGCTATTTTATTATCAGGGATACGAAGACCGATAGTATCTTTTTTACTTTGTAAAATTTTGGGCACCATCTTACTGGCTGGCAAAATAAAAGTATAGGGACCCGGCAGATGCTCTTTAAGCAACCGGTAATGGGGATTTGATAAAGGCTTTGCAAAATCGCTGAGATGTGACAAATCGCTGCATACAAAAGAAAGCTGTGCTTTTTTGGGGTCAACATTTTTAATACGACAAATTCTTTCCACTGCTTTTTGTTGCAGAATATCACATCCGAGACCGTACACTGTATCTGTAGGATAAATGATAATACCGCCCTTTTGCAGGGTTTCTACCACCTGTTTTATTAATCGTGGTTGTGGATCCTGAGGATGTATATTTAATAACATAATAATTAAGCTGTTTAAAAATACAGGGTTTTGCTAAAACCTTTTGCCTTTACCGCTATTTGCTTTACAAATCGTAATTTGGCGGCAAATTAAGATAGTCGCTTATGCAATTACGACCGGTTGCCACTTTTGATTCAATAAGTCCCGAAAAGTTCAAAAAAGAATTTTATGAACCCGGCACACCGGTAGTTATCAAAAATCTTGCTAAAGAATGGCCCGCCTATACCAAATGGAACTGGGAATATTTCAAGCAATTAGTTGGCGATAAAAAGGTGCCGCTGTATAATAATGTAAAAAGTGATGCTTACACTCCCATTAATACAGCGGATGATTATAAAACTTTTGGTGAATACATAGACATGATAAGTGCCGGACCAGCCGCCTGGCGCATTTTCCTGTTTAATATATTTGACCATGCTCCACAATTGATTAATGATTTTACCTGGCCGGAACACCTGATGACAGGCTATGTAAAAAAATACCCCATGCTGTTTACCGGGGGAGCTACCTCTATTACTCACATGCACTTTGATATTGACCTTTCGAATATTTTACATACCCAGTTTACCGGAAGAAAAAGGGTTTTGATGTTTCCTTTTAAAGAACAATACAAACTTTACCGTAAGCCGTATGAAGTATTAAGTATGGCTGATTTTTCTAATTATTATGTAGAAGGAAAATTAGATTATGAAAAATTTCCGGCTTTAAAACTGGCCGAAGGTTTTGATTTTATTTTGGAACCCGGTGACACCTTATTTATGCCTGCGGGTTACTGGCACCACATGGAATATTTAGATAGTGGTTTTGCTATGAGTCTCCGTGCCATGCAGCCATCACTGGCCGGTAAAATAAAAGGCGCATGGAGCCTTATTGGCATGCGGGGTATTGATACCTTAATGAAAAAGACATTACCGAAATGGTGGTATCATCGAAAAGAGAAGAAAGTGTTTGAAAATGCAGCGAAAGCATTAAAGCTATCAGCTTAAAATAAAAGCCCCAATCAGGGCCCTTATGTTTTAAATCATTTTTTTTTACTGTATCGTCCAAACCTCATTCCCCCGCAGTAGCTTATCCAAATCTGCCGGTTTTCTTGATTTAGCTTCTTCTATCTGTGCAGCCATCACATCTTCGTAACAATTTCTGTTGGTTTGATAGAACACACCAAATGGTCTTGGCAGGTGGCCTTCAATTTTGGGATCTTCAAATATGCGGGTTAATATCTGTGCTTTATAAATATCCTGTTCATCATGTATCCAAAGGTCATCGGCACTGTGTCCTTCATTCAGGTTTACCACCACAGGCTTAAAGCCGTCGAGTTTTATTCCTTTGTCTTTGGCTGCACCAAATAATAATGGCTGGCCTTGTTCCAGAAATAATGTTTCCGTGGGTTTGCTTCCTTTCTCTGTAAATATTTCAAAAGCACCATCATTAAAGATGTTGCAGTTCTGGTATATCTCTAAAAATGATGCGCCTTTATGCTGATGTGTTCTGATAAGCATCGCCTGTAAATGTTTGGGGTCACGGTCCATAGTTCTGGCTACAAAAGTGGCGTCAGCTCCCAATGCCAGTGCCAATGGATTAAACGGATGGTCAATACTTCCCATCGGCGTACTCTTGGTTATCTTATTTTCTTCAGAAGTAGGAGAATACTGTCCCTTGGTTAATCCATATATCTGGTTATTGAACAACAAAACATTCACATCAAAATTTCGTCGCAGCAAATGAATAGTATGGTTACCACCAATACTCAATCCATCGCCATCACCTGTATCAATCCACACACTTAATTCCGGCCGGGCTGCTTTTAAGCCGCTGGCCACTGCTGTTGCACGGCCATGAATACTGTGCATACC
>JBKJXQ010000378.1:0-3624 GCA_046716235.1 Chitinophagaceae bacterium | reverse complement strand
TTTATGGGTCAGTATTGGGTGCTTTATTATTTGGAATATTTAAAAGGAGTAATAAAAAAGAAAGGGTAGAAGAAAAGAAAAATTATAGTAATGATATTTACTGAAATCAATACAAAAAACTTCTCCGATAATTTATAAACGATTGCTTGTATGCACCAGGAACAGGAGGATGATAAAATATCACAGCGACTAATTTCAGTTATCAACAAATTGATAATCGTTATAGTAGTATTGGTTATTGGACTAATTGCCATGCCGTTTGTTTTTCAATATAATAGCCAACCAGCTAAAGCAAAAGATAAAATACAAGTTAATGTGGCAAATAAAGTGGCAGAAAAAAAAGAGGCTGTTAATTACTGGATGGCTCCTGATGTAATAACTATTACCGATGCAAAACAAAAAGAACAGGTAATATATGGTAAAGAATTAATTGCTCACACGGCAAAATACCTTGGCCCCAATGGATCTGTATTAAAAATAAGCAATGGCCTTAATTGTCAGAATTGTCACTTGCAGGCAGGCACTGCCGTATTTGGAAATAATTATGGTTCGGTAGCTTCACTCTATCCAAAATTCCGGGCAAGAAGCGGGGGCATAGAAAATATTTATAAAAGAGTAAACGATTGCTTTGAACGTAGCCTCAATGGCAAAACAATAGATACTGCCGGTAAAGAAATGCAGGCAATAGTTGCGTACATAAATTTTTTAGGTACAAATGTAGAAAAAGGGAAAAAGGCTGAAGGCTCTGGATTAAAGGATCTTACTTATTTAGACCGTGCCGCTGACCCCGCAAAAGGACAAATAGTTTACACTTCAAAATGTCAAAGTTGCCACCAGGCAAATGGCGAAGGAGTTTTTACGGCTGATAAAATGGAGTACACTTATCCTGCATTATGGGGTAAAAACAGTTTTAGTGATGGTGCGGGTTTATACCGGCTTAGTAATTTTGCAAAATATGTAAAATTTAATATGCCGCAGGGTGTAACACACGAAAACCCTTTGCTTAGCGATGAAGAAGCCTGGGATGTAGCAGCGTTTATTATTTCACAAACAAGGCCACATATCAGTGTGCCAAAAGACTGGCCCGATAAATCTAAAAAACCTATTGACCATCCCTTTGGACCCTATGCAGATAAGTTTTCTGAAATACAACATAAGTTTGGACCATTTCAACCAATAGCAGCAGAGCAAAAGAAAAGAGAAGAGGGCACCATGAATAAATCAACTGCAGGACTGAAAAATAAAATAAAAAATCTGCCGCATGAAGAATAGCAGAAGAAATTTCATAAAACAAATCAGTACACTCAGTGGAGCTGGTTTATTGGCAACTGCTCCCATTATTTCTGTTGCTGAAACAATACATAAAAATGAAAGCAGAGAAAGGGTTGGTGATGATAAACCGTTTACAATTTCTATTCTGCAAACTACCGATGTGCATTGCCAGGTACATCCGCATGATGAATTATTCTGGGAAAATAATAAAGCCGTGTTTCGTAAAACCGGCGGCTATGCACATTTGGCAACCTATTTACAAAATGAAAGAAAGAAAAATCAGCATACTTTTTTAATTGATACCGGTGATATGTTCCAGGGAAGTGAATTATCTGTAAAAACAACCGGAAAAGCAATGGTACCCATTCTAAATGCATTGGGTTACGATTTATACCTTCCGGGCAATTGGGAGGTGGTGTATTATAAAAAAGCTATGCAAACATTATTAGGAGCATTAAATGCCCCTAAAGTTTGTGCCAATATGTATCATGATCTGGGAGAGGGTAAAAAAGGAGAGTTAATTTTCCCTCCTTATTATATCTGGAATATCAGGGGCATTAAAATCGGATTTATCGGATACACCGATCCGTTGGTTCCCATTCGTCAATCACCTAACTACAGCAAAGGAATTATTTACACTAAGCCCGAAGAAAATTTAGCACATTATATAGACGTGTTGCGAAATGATGAACAATGTGCTTTTGTCTTAATCGTTGCACATTTAGGTTTGTCACAGCAAATATATTTAGCCAATATGGAAGAATGTAAAGGAGTGGATTATATCCTGGGGGGAGATACACATGAAAGAGTTCGCATACCTATTCAATGTAAATATGCTAAAGTAGTGGAGCCCGGCGCCTTTGGTTCTTTTGTTGGTAAGCTTAATCTTAATATACAAAATGGCAAAGTGATAAAAGATGAATATGAGTTGGTTGAAATATTGTCAGATAAACACAAGCCAGCTGAAGAGATAGTAGCGTTAATAAAGAGTAATGAAAAACCATTTCAGGAAAATATTTACAAAATTGCCGGGTACAGTACTATTCCTTTGTACCGGTATTTTGTTGTAGAAAATCCAATTGATACGATGATATTGGATGCACTGAAATGGAGGATACCTGAAGTGGATATTGTATTGTCAAACGGGTTTCGGTTTTGTCCGCCAAGAACTACACCGGATCATACAGGCAATATCCCAATTACTGAAGGATTTATTTTTGATATGCTTCCTGTGGATAGTACCGTAAGGACAGGTAGAGTAAAAGGAAAGCAAATAAGTGAGTGGTTAGAAAAAGAGCTCAATAATGTGTTTGCCAAAGATGCATCAGAACGTTTTGGAGGATGGGTAATAAAATTCAAAGGCATGCAGGTATCTTTTAATGCCTTTGGAGAAAAAGGTAAACGGGTGAAGGAAATTTTAGTGGACAATACACTGCTTGACCTGAATAAAACTTACAAAATATGTGCCTGCGAAAGAGATGGCGACCCTGATGATATGCTTTGCAGAATGAAAAATGTAACTGATGCAAAAAATACAACGCATACGCTGCATACTGTTTTAAAAGAATACCTTACGGCAAATTCACCGGTTACACCCAGGCCGCCTATGAGTGCAAAAATTTTAGATGCACCACAAACATTGCTTACACAGGTAACAGGAGTAAATTATCAGTTTCACTAATAAATAAACAAAATGAAAAAGTTAGTATTATCCCTTCTTGTTTTGATTGCTGCAATTGTTGGTAATGCACAAAATAATAAACACTCAAACAAAGTGCATAAAATCGTTTTTCAATTAGCAAGCGATGATTCCCTTGTTCACAAAGGGCTGATGAAACAATTAAATAATGTTTTAACCGCCGCCCCAAATGCAAAAATTGAAGTAGTATGTCATGGCCCGGGTATTTATATGCTTATTAAAGATAAAAATACCGTGCAGGATAAAATCCAGGAAATGAAAACAAGGGGTATAGTATTTGCCGCCTGTGAGAATACGTTGAAAGATAGAAACATTTCCAAAGACAAAGTAATAGCTGAAGCTGTTATTGTACCATCTGCACTTATTGAAATAATTACTAAACAGGAACAAGGATGGAGTTATATAAAAGCTGGTAATTAGTAGATGTAATAGATTTCAATTAAAAATGCAAAAGTTGAAGCAACAGCAATTTTGTTTCATTGTATTTTAGTAACCTGCTAATCTGTTTTTGATGATATGTGTTTGATTGTGGTGAAATGAAAAGCCGCTTGAAATTTGCATTCCAGGCGGCTTTGTACATTGATAGTATGTTTTTCGTAGCCCGTACGAGATTCGAACTCGTATCACCACCGTGAAAGGGTGGTGTCCTAACC
>JBKJXQ010000377.1:0-6383 GCA_046716235.1 Chitinophagaceae bacterium | reverse complement strand
CGTTGTGATGGGCGTTGCTGTGGTTGATAACTATTGGCAGATGTCATCACAAAAGGATGATCATTTACCACCGGAATAGACTTACTGATCAGTTTCTGAATATCTCTCAGGAATGCTTTCTCTTCTGCATCGCAAAATGATAGTGCAATACCACTGGCTCCTGCCCTTCCCGTACGGCCTATACGGTGTACATAAGTTTCTGGTACATTCGGCAAGTCGTAATTAATAACATGGGTCAGTTCATCAATATCAATACCACGGGCTGCTATATCTGTAGCAACTAATACCCGGGTGATGCGGTTTTTAAAATTGCTCAATGCATTTTGCCTTGCATTCTGCGACTTATTACCATGGATAGCTTCGGTTTTTATACCAAATCGGTTCAGGTCTTTTGCTACTTTATCTGCGCCATGTTTGGTACGGGAAAATACCAAGGCTGTTTTGATAGAAGCATCAGCCAATAGATGTCTCAACAAATCATTTTTATTAGGCTTATCTACAAAATACATGGCTTGCTGAATTGTATCTGCTGTAGATGATACAGGGGTTACCTGTACTTTAACGGGGTTTTTCAATAATACATTTGCCAGTTGCTGAATTTCAGGTGGCATAGTAGCAGAGAAAAATAAAGTTTGTCTTTGTGATGGAAGTTTTGCGATGATTCTTTTTACATCATGCACAAAACCCATATCAAGCATTCTGTCTGCTTCATCCAGTACAAAAAATTTAATATCCCGTAAAGAAATATGATTTTGATTCATCAGATCAAGTAGCCGTCCTGGTGTGGCTACCAGGATATCAATACCTCTGCGCAAACTACTAACCTGGCTAAACTGAGATACGCCTCCAAATATTACCAGATGTCTGAGGTCAAGATATTTTCCATAAGCCCTAAAGCTTTCTTCTATCTGAATAGCTAATTCTCTGGTGGGTGTTAATATTAACGCTTTAATATTGCGCCTGCTTTGTGGTGCCCTTTGTTGTTCCAGGTGCATTAATTGCAAAAGCGGAATGGCAAATGCTGCTGTTTTACCAGTACCTGTTTGGGCACAGCCGAGCAGGTCATTTTGTTCTAAAATGGCAGGAATAGATTGTTCCTGAATAGGGGTTGGCGTAGTGTATCCTTCATGGATTAACGCCTTGAGCACAGGCTCAATGAGCTGTAAATTGTTAAATGACAATTGTATAAAATTTTGATTAAAAAAAATAGTAAGGCTATCAACAAAAAACTGATACTTTACCTGCCTTACGTTAAGCCTTCACGGCAATTGAGTGAGAAAAACACCAAAGAAACTGAGAGAGCAATAACATATAAGAGTGTAAATATAGGCTTTAAAAATGAAAATGTTTAATCTCTTTTTTATGCGGGTTTTTGCATTCGTAAATTTTATTGCTATTAATAAAATTTTTATTGCAAACAATTAAAGAAATTCTATAAAAAAATCCGGCTGTAAAAAAGCAATTCGTAAATTGTTGTTTAATTATCATTAAAATCATTCTTGCTGTATGGGAGATCTCCAAATTAAGAAACAACCTAAAAAATACGATGCTGTTATTGTCGGCTCTGGTGCTGGTGGTGGTATGGCCGCTGACATATTGGCGAATGCCGGATTGAAAGTATGCCTGATAGAAGCCGGTGAAATGTATGATCCGCAAAAAAATATAACCCAATTAAAAAACCCGTGGGATTCACCACGACGTGGTGCTTCTACTAAATTTCGTCCCTTTGGCGATTTTGATGCATGTTACTGGGGTTGGGAAATTGATGGTGAACCTTACACTAAAGCAGAAGGAACTAAATGGGACTGGTGGCGGGCAAGAATGCTGGGTGGACGAACCAATCATTGGGGAAGAATATCACTTCGTTTCGGTCCAAAAGATTTTAAGCGAAAAAGTATTGATGGGTTAGGTGATGACTGGCCTATTGGATATGAGGATGTAAAACCATTTTATGATCGGGTAGATAAACTTATTGGTGTATTTGGTACCAATGAAGGTTTGGAAAATGATCCGGATGGATTTTTTTTACCGCCGCCTAAGCCAAGGCTGCATGAACTGATGATTAAGAGAGCAGCCACTACGGCCAATGTAAAAGTAATTCCTTCAAGACTTTCTATACTTACACAAAAAATTGAAAGTACAACTGAAAGAGGAGCCTGTTTTTTTTGCGGGCAATGCGGCCGCAATTGCAGTATGGCTAAAGCAGATTTTTCGGCTACCAATGTATTAATTTATCCAGCCTTAAAAACAGGTAATGTTGACATAGTAGCCAATGCCATGGCAAGAGAAGTATTAACAGATACTAATGGATTGGCAACAGGTGTCTCTTATATTAATAAAGAAGATGGAATGGAATACCAGGTAAGTGGCCGCACTGTTATTGTTGCCGCCAGTGCCTGCGAAAGTGCAAGACTATTATTAAATTCTAAATCACAGCGTCATCCAAATGGTTTAGCCAATAACAGTAATGTGGTGGGAAAATACCTGCATGATTCAACAGGAGCTGCCATGGGTGGTGTATTACCCCAATTATTTGATCGCAAAAGATATAATGAAGATGGTGTAGGTGGTATGCATATTTACTCCCCCTGGTGGCTGGATAATAAAAAATTAGATTTCCCCCGTGGATATCATATTGAATATTGGGGAGGGATGAGCCAGCCTTCCTATGGTTTTGGTTTTGGTATTGAAAACCAGAATGGCAAATATTTAGTAAAAGGAAAACAAAAAGAAGCAGGTGGTTATGGTGCTTCCTTAAAAGAAGATTATCGTTATTTCTATGGTGCCGGTGTAGGTATGGCTGGTCGTGGTGAAGCTATTGCACTAGAAAGTAACTTATGCGAAATTGATCCAAATGTTGTAGATAAATACGGGATACCTGTTTTACGATTTAATGTAAAGTGGAGTGAGCATGAAATAAACCAGGCTAAGCACATGAAGGAAACCTTTAAGGAAATAATGCACAATATGGGTGCTATTACTACGTGGGGTGCTGATGATGATGCCAGTAATGACTATGGATTAGAATCACCGGGTAAAATTATTCATGAAGCTGGAACTGTTCGTATGGGTAACGATTCCAAACGTTCGGCGTTGAATAAATGGAGCCAGGCACATGATTGTAAAAATTTATTTTGTGTGGATGGCGGCCAATTTGTATCCCAGGCTGATAAAAATATTACCTGGACAATTTTAGCTCTTTCCATGCGGGCCAGTGAATATATCATTGATGAAATGAAGAAACAAAATCTTTAATGATATTAAGGTTACTCAATCAAAATATTTAAAAAAGTATTTAAAAGAGAATTATGGACAGAAGAAAATCATTAAAACTTATAGCTACCGGAGCCATTGCTGTTCCGGCAGTTTTAGCAGGGTGTAAAACAGAAACTGATGATAAAAAGAAGGCTGTAGTTGCTGCTGCAGAACCTACTTTTAATCTCGACCGGAGTAAAGTAGAATTAAAGCATGAAAAAGAATTATTAGCACAGGAAAAATTTTTTACTGAACAAGAGATGGCGACGTTAGCAATATTAGTTGATATTATTATTCCGAAAGACGATATAAGCGGCAGTGCTACTGAGGCAAAAGTTCCTGATTTTATAGAGTTCATTGTAAAAGACATGCCCGCACATCAAACACCTATGAAAGGTGGATTACGCTGGTTAGAAATGCAATGTCTGAAAAAATATGAAAAAGCTTTTAAGGATTGTACTCAATCACAACAAATAGATATGATTGATGCTATTGCGTGGCCGGAAAAAGCAAAACCTGCTATGTCGCAAGGAGTTAAATTTTTCAACCTGCTGCGCAACCTTACCGCAACAGGTTTTTATACATCAGCAATTGGTGTAAAAGATCTGGGCTATGCAGGCAATATACCTAATCAATGGAATGGTGTGCCAGATGATGTACTAAAACAATACGAACTGGCATATTCAGAAAAAGAAATGAAAGAATGTGTAAGCTTTGAAAGTAAATAGTTTTTTGAAATAGAAATATAACCGGCCTTTATACCCAACTGGTGAAATAATACAACATCTTTGATTGGTACAAAAAATGTGATTAATTTTTATCCTATTGTGCAACGCCAAATCAGGTAAGCATTAATAAGTATATATAAAGTGATAACAGAATAAAATGCCCTCTTATCAATTTTTAAAGATCGTTTCCTTTTCTCTTCATCTCCTGACTCGTATAGATTTAATGAAAAAATAATAATACCCACAATGAGTAAGATAAAAGTGAAAGTGAGATTATGAACATTATCCATTAATGTATTAGTTGCAGATCCAGGTATCACCGATTCCACAATATATTTATTTCCAATAGCGGCAAATAAACCACCAACACAGAGACCAAATCTTGAATCCTGGTTTTCAGAGGAAACAAAAAATACCAGGCAGGAAATCAGGAAAGCGACATAAGCACCGGTAAGCATTTTTGCCAGCATCATCCAGGAGTTATTACGCTGTATTATTAATGCTGCCGTCACCCTTGAATAAGAACTTTTGCCAGAAAGTTCAGGGTTACCATAAGTTGTATTATAAACCCGTTTATCCGCTATTACTTTGAAGGATTTAATGCTCCATTCTTTAGAATTAAAGGAGCAATCAACTTTTGAATTTGTTGTATCAGCAATATATACAAGCTGGGAAGCATCATATTTTGCATCTTCCAGTTCTATTAATAAACATTGTTCATCAAATGGAAATTTTGCCACATCCCATTGATACATTATCTGTGCCTTACATTTCTGTGTAACCCAGTTAATACCGCTTTTTTTTTCGAGACTGTAGTGAGTAAAATCTACTGATTTACTATTAGGGAGTTCAACTGCTTCGCTAAAATTGAGGGTGTCATTTTTATAATTTATCCATAGCCAAAAATCAGCCATAAAACTTTTATCAACCAGATTAAAATCGTAAACCGTGTTTAGATAAAGCCCAATCTTGCAGGTATCTTTTTGAGCAAAAGAGAGAGATGAAATAAATAAAGTTAAAACGAACAATAGTGTCCGGCTTTTCATAATGTTGGATTTTGTACTGGTTCTTCTTCTATTAACTATTATGAAACGGATACTATCAGTACTAAAGTATCATCCAATTACAAACACTTGTAAAAGCATAAAGGAATACCATTAGAAATTTATAGCGGCTTAATATAGGTTCTACATTAATTGAAATGATAACACCGGGTCATAAAAAAAACTCACCCGAAGGTGACTATCTGATACAAAATTTAGTTCGATACAGTTTATGCAAATTCTTCTTTATCAGTTTTGCTATACTCATCAATTAATCTTCGTTGCAGTTCAAATGGTACCGCTTCATAAGTTAAAAAACTCATTTTAAATTTAGCCCGGCCTTGGGTAATAGAACGGAGCGAAGAGGAATAACCATCCATTTCGGCCAACGGAACCCTGGCTAATATTTTTTGAAAATGTCCATCGCTGTCAATACCTTCTACTACAGCCCGACGACTTTGCAAATCTCCCATTACTGCACCGGTCAGATCATCCGGGCAAAGTACTTCTACCTTGTAAATTGGTTCCAATATCTGGGGATCGGCCTGCTGAAAGGCATGACGAAATGCTTGCAGACCTGCAATCTTAAAAGAAATATCATTACTATCTACAGGATGCATTTTTCCATCGTACACACATACCCTTATATCACGGGCATAAGAGCCGGTAAGAGGCCCATTGTGCATTTTTTCCATCACCCCTTTTAATACGGAAGGAAGAAATCTTGCATCAATGGCACCCCCAACAATGCAATTATAAAAAACAAGCTTTCCGCCCCATTCAAGCTGATGTACATCACGACTCCTCACATTAAAATCACCGGGTTCTGGCATGCCATCATACCAGGGCTCTATACGAATGAATACTTCACCAAATTGCCCGGAGCCACCGCTTTGTTTTTTATGACGGTAATTCGCTTCTGCCATTTTACGAATCGTTTCCCTGTACGCAATTTTTGGTTTTAAAAATTTTACTGCTAATTTATGCTGATGTTCTATTTTCCACTTTGCCACAGCAAGGTGCATATCGCCCTGGCAATGAATCAATGTTTGTTTTAATTCCGGAGAAACTTCTATTAATAAAGTAGGGTCTTCCTCCCGCAGCTGATGCAAGGCCTGAGATAATTTTTCTTCTTCTCCCTTTTTATTCAGTTCAATAGCCACCGTCATATTAGGCAAAGGAAATTCAATGGATGGCAATTCATAATTTTTACCTTTTATATGCAGGGTATTATTTACATGAGTGTTTTTTAATTTTAATGTAGCACCAATATCTCCGGCTACCAATTCATTAATAGCAGTTCTTTTATTACCTTCTACGAGAAATAACTGATTTATTTTTTCAGTAACTCCGGTAG
>JBKJXQ010000376.1:0-4761 GCA_046716235.1 Chitinophagaceae bacterium | reverse complement strand
AACAATAATGAAATGCCGGAATTATTATATAAGATCTGTGGTCAGATATTTTATGTTAAAAAGATGAAAGAGTAAAAACGAATTTACTTTGCTATAATATATTTTCTTTCATCATCTATTATTACCTGGTGGTTTGTGGATGTGTGTCCTTTATATACTGGTTTACAACAAAAACTATTGTCAACCGGTATTGCCGGGGCTAAATGGGGCTTGCAAATTACAATGGCTTATTTTTTTCTGAATAATACGAAATGGGAGTTTATTAAAAATATTGGTTTTACCTGCCTGGTTGGATCTTCAATTTTATTGCCTTATGCAATAGCAGCATCTTTTAGCAATTTAAATTCGACTGCTTTTTTTGTTACATCATTAATTGTTGCAGTGGTGGCAATGATAATTTTATATTATTTAAACGTAAAAAAATCAAAATTATCCGGTAAATGGTTTTGGGGCTGGATTTATTGTTTGATAGTTGCAATAATCCTTCAACTTACAGTAGTTTTTTCTGTAATCAATTTTCCGCTGTGAGGTAGTTCTTACTTACATGGAAATATGATGTATATTTCAACAGTATACAAATAAATTTAAATGCATTTTATTATGCAACTTTCATTACGAAATAAAAAAACAGGAAATATTTTTTTACGGATGCATCCTTTGCAACGACTATTGGTGAGTTTGGGAATGTCATTGCTCAGTTTTTTAATAATACATAATAAATCTATACCTGCCCTGCTTATAGTGGTTATTCTATGGGATACATTCGCTTTTACATTTATTATTACCAGTTGGATCGTTTTTTTTACCAGGCCAGTTCCGGAAATTATAAAGCAGGCTAACCAGGATGATGGAAGTAAGTTATTTGTTATGATTAGTATTTTAGTAAGTTCTTTTGCGAGTATGTTCACCGTCTTGCTCCTGATGATTTCAAAAGATCAATCTCCGGGGCTGGAAATAATTACCGTAATAGCGGCACTAACAGGCATGATTGTATCCTGGATAATGGTGCATACCATCTTTGCTTTCCATTATGCACACATGTATTATTTTAAAAATGAAGATGATACGAAAAATAGTACTGCACTTATTTTCCCTGAAGAGAAAAAGCCTGATTATCTTGACTTTGCTTATTTCTCTTTTGTAATAGGCATGACCTTCCAGGTTTCTGATATTGAGGTATCTTCCCGTAAGATCAGGAGAACGGTGCTAACTCATGGATTGTTATCATTTGCCCTTAATACATTTGTTGTTGCCCTGACTATAAATTTAATTGCAGGGTTAAAGAAGTAACATGGAATTTTAGTACATAGTTTTATTCAATTTGTAATATGAACAAAAAAATATTTTATATTATTCTGTTTGCAGGTTTTTTATCCATTAAAACTTCCGCTCAGCAATTTTTTTCTATTAAAGGGAAAAATATTATTGGTTTAGATGGAAAACCTTTTCTGATTAAGGGCACTAATCTTGGTAACTGGCTGGTGCCGGAAGGATATATGTTCCTGTTTCAGAATGCCAGTTCGCCCCGGCTCATCAATCAAACCCTTATTGAACTAACAGGCCCGGATGCAGCAGCCAGTTTCTGGAAAAAATTCTTAGATGTATATATTACCAAAGAAGATATTCATTATCTAAAAATAATAGGTATGAATTCTATCCGCATACCTTTTAATTACCGGATGTTTACCAACGAAGATTATATGGGTGCCAGCGATGCAGAAAGAGGATTCGTATATCTCGACCGTGTTATCAACTGGTGTAAACAAGAAAAAATTTATGTGATACTGGATATGCATTGTGCACCCGGTGGACAAACCGGCGACAATATTGATGATGGTTACGGTTACCCTTTTTTGTTTGAAAGTGAGCAAAGCAAAAAGCAATGTGCTGCCATCTGGAAACGTATTGCCGCCCATTATAAAAATGAAAAAATCATTATCGGGTATGATTTGCTCAATGAGCCAATTGCCCACTATTTTGATAAATCATTATTTAACCCGTTGCTTGAACCATTGTATAAGCAAATAACAAAAGCTATCCGGGAAGAAGATAAAAATCATATCTTATTTTTAGGCGGAGCTCAATGGGATTCGAACTTTCAGCCTTTCGGAACTCCCTTTGACAACAAACTCGTTTATACTTTTCATAAATACTGGACGGCACCCACCCGGGAAGTAATACAGGATTATATAGATTTCAGTAACAAATATAATGTACCTGTTTACTGTGGTGAAACCGGAGAAAATGAAGATGTATGGGTGAAGTCATTCCGGCAAATGCTGGACTCAAATAATATTGGCTGGCATTTTTGGCCGTATAAAAAAATTAATAATACCAGGGGCATCGTTACTTTTAATAAACCTACCGGGTACGATTCTGTTATAGTCTATGCCAATGCATTAAAAAATAACTTTGCAGATATCAGAAAATACCGGCCAACAAACCCTGTTGATATTAAAAAAGCATTAGATGCTTTCCTGGAAAATTGCCGGTTTAAAAATTGCATACAAAACACCGGCTATATAAACGCATTAGGGTTTAAGCCACAGTAACACTCTATTGAAATGTAATTTGTAAATCATTAAGGTCAGTAGAATGATTAAGTTTTTAAATTATTCCTGAATGATATACAAAGTTGCAGCATCAATTCCTTCCCAACAAAAAATGCAAAATTATTTAATTGCATTATTTTTTTCTGCCCGTATCATGCAGGAAGAAATTACCTTTAACGCCAATATGAGTGTATATACAGAAAAATCGGTTATTATTATTACCTGTCCCAAACGTCTTACTCCCTGGCTACATCAGGAAGTAAAAGAACTTGGATTCGATCCGGATGAAATATTTGTAACAGGTGTTAAGCTTACGGGAACTATTAATGATTGTATAAAACTAAATCTCAATCTGCGTTGTGCCAGCCAGGTATTATATAGTCTGAAAGAATTCGAAGCGTACAATGCAGATGATATTTATAACAACCTTCTTGTTTATCCATGGGAAAATATTATACCCGATCCTGGTTATTTTTCCATTACCAGCAATGTAAATAACCCTACCATTAATAATAGCATGTTTGCTAATCTGCGGGTAAAAGATGCGATAGTTGACAGATTACGGGACATAAGAGGCACAAGACCATCAACAGGTTCGGCACTTACCGGAACGGTTATAAATTTATTCTGGAAAGATGATAAAGCTGAAATCTTTATTGACACATCAGGTGATTCATTGGGCAGGCATGGGTATAGAAAAATTCCTGGACAAGCACCGATGCTTGAGGCGCTGGCTGCTGCTACTGTGTATGCCACAAGATGGGATAAACAATCGCCATTTGTAAATCCTATGTGTGGTTCGGGTACTATTGCTATTGAGGCAGCTATGATTGCTACCAACAGGAGGCCAGGGTTATTCAGGACCAATTATGCATTTATGCACCTGCAGGGATATGATGAAACGATTTATTTACAGGAGGATGCCTTGTTGGAAAAACAGATTGTTGAGGTGGCTGGACTTCGTATCATCGCTACAGATTATAGTGCAAAGGCAATTGATAATGCAAGGCAAAATGCCATTGCAGCAGGTGTTGTCAGTATAATTGATTTTTCTGTTTGTGATTTTGCTGCTACTGAAATACCTCCGGATGTACCTGGAATTTTTTATGTGAACCCCGAATATGGCGAACGGTTGGGTCAGGTTAATGAGTTGGAAGCAACCTACAGTCGTATTGGCGATTTTATGAAGCAGAAATGTGGTGGATATTTTGGCTATGTATTTACAGGCAATCTGGAGCTTGCAAAAAAAATAGGATTGAAAGCTAAACGAAGGATAGAATTTTATACCAGTACCATTGACTGCCGCTTGCTGGAATATGAATTGTACAGCGGAAGCAGGGCTGTACCAAAAGAAGTAAATCCTGTTGTTAGTTGATGGTTTTTATTTTCAATATAAAAATTTAATCCCGGTACACTTACATTGAAATGACGATGCTTTTTGGAAAATGATACCGGTTAATTGACGGCCGGATATTAATATCATAAAATTATTCATCTTAAAGATTTTGCAGTATGTGGAATTATTTCTACAGCAATATTTTTTAATAGTTATAGCAGATTTCAAAAGCAATTACTTTTTTTATTACTGCACTGCATATTATTTCCAAAAAAATATTGTTTTAAAGGAGAGTTTGTTAAACTAACTGTCTTGAAAATAAAAATTGAAGTAAGTTCTAATTAGTTGATATTCACTAAGGCATGATATTAGTAGCTAATTAATTATATAATAGTACTACTATAATAAATGAGAGAAAATAAAAAAAATGGTAATCAAAAAGATCTTTTTAAAATGCTTCCGCAGGCAATTTTAAAGTTTAAAAAAAATATTATTGAGCCTTTCTTTACCGGAAATGACAATATGGTGGACGAGAGCCTTCCTTTACGATCTGAAATTTTTACGGAAGAACAGCTGGAGTCACATGCAAAAGGATTAGCACAAAAACATTTTCTTATTTCCAAGCATCCTTCTGAACAGCTGCTTAAACGGTTAGCTGAAAATGAAAATATATTACTGGAAGTACATTCAATCCTTACTGAAAACGTAAAGCAAAGTAATAGAATAGCACCAGCAGGAGAATGGCTGCTCGATAATTTTTATCTTATTGAAGAACAGATTTACACGGCAAAAAAGCATTTACCTAAGGGTTATAGTAAAGGGTTGCCCCAGCTTTTAAAGGGAGCATCGGCCGGATTGCCCCGTGTTTATGAT
>JBKJXQ010000375.1:0-8606 GCA_046716235.1 Chitinophagaceae bacterium | reverse complement strand
GCTTATCACTTTTTTCAATTGTACCAAGGAAATATTCTTTTCTTCTGCAAATTCTTTCTCTGAAAATTTTCTTCTCAGAATATTGGAATGCTCCCAGTTTCCTTTCTCACTAACATCAAAAAACTCTTTGAAAATAACTGCATCTTCCCCGAGAAATTCATCTATTTCTTCTTCACTCCACACATAAAATTTTCCTTCCACACCTTCACTGTCCGCATCAAGTGCGGAATAAAATCCACCAGTTTTATCCATCAGTTCCCGTTGCAGAAAACTGATCGTTTCATCAATTATCTCTTTATACCGTTCATTGTTTGTTAATTGGTACGCTTCGCTGATCGTTGAGATCAGCAACGCATTATCATAAAGCATTTTTTCAAAATGAGGTGCCAGCCATTCTGTGTCGGTGGAGTATCGGGAAAATCCACCCCCGAGTTGATCGTAAATTCCTCCTTCTATCATTTTGTTGAGGGACAGTAAAGCTTGATGGAGAGCTGTTTCACTCTCTATTATCGGGAAGGTTGAATTACTAAGATCAGATTGTTTTGAAAGATTTTGAATGTGGCTAAATCGTAACAGGAATTGAATAGAAGATGTCTGTGGAAATTTGGGGGCTTTACCAAAACCTCCCCATTCTTTATCAGCAGATTTCATAATAGCCTGAAAAACTTCCAATGGTTTTCCGGTAGTAAATATTTGTTCGGCTTCTGATGGTTTTTGCAAACCAAAAGCATTGGATTGTAACAGGTGTTCCGTCATGTTTTCAGCCTGTGCATCTATTTCATGCCTGCGTTCATTGAATGCCTGCGCAACACCAATCAATGTTTCTTGCCAGGATGGACGGTTGTAAGCTTTTTGTGGTGGAAAATAAGTACCGCCGTAAAAAGGTTTTGCCTCGGGAGTAAGGAAAACATTTAATGGCCATCCCCCGCTACCTGTCATTGCCTGCACGGCATCCATATAAATATGGTCAAGATCGGGTCTTTCCTCACGGTCAATTTTAATATTAATGAAATGTTCATTCATTATTTTGGCAGTCGCTTCATCTTCAAAACTTTCTCTCTCCATTACATGGCACCAGTGGCAGGCAGAATAACCAATACTAACCAATATGGGTTTATTTTCTTCTTTGGCTTTGTTCAATGCCTCATCACTCCAGGGAAACCAATGAACAGGATTATGAGCATGCTGCAGCAGGTAAGGGCTGGTTTCATAAATAAGTTTATTAGTGTGCTGCATAGTGGTATTAACGATAAGGTTGTTTGTAAAGTTCGCTAAAAAAAAGAAAGGGCACTTTACAGGTGTCCTTTTACTATACGCTTTTTAAAAATTATTTCTTTTTTAAAGTAGCCGCTAAAAAATGTTCCAAAGCAGCCACCATACTGGGGGTTTGTGGTTGTGGAGCTTTTATTTCCAATATAAGGCCAGCCTCTTCAACTGCCCTGGAGGTATTACTTCCAAATGCCCCGATAACGGTACCGTTTTGCTTAAATTTCGGAGCATTATCAAACAGGCTTTTTACTCCGCTTGGAGTAAAAAAACAGATAACATCATATTCTGTATTCATAAGAATTTCTTTTACATCACTGCTTACGCTGCGATACATAAAAGCAAGCATGAATTCACAATTATTGGCTTTTAACCAATTCACAATATCATTATCCTGTTGATTTTCTGAACATACATAAAGGAATTTTTCACTGCCTTTATGTTTATTGATGACATCAAACAGGCTTTTATTTGTGCCATCAACCCCATAAAACACTTTCCTTTTTCTGTAGAGTATAAATTTTTGAAGATAAAGTGCTACTGCTTCAGTAATACAAAAATACTTGGTATCCTGAGAAACGTTAACCTTCAGCTCCTCGCAGGTGCGGAAGAAATGATCAATAGCATTTCGGCTGGTAAAAATAACCCCCGTGTAGTTTTGAATTTCTATTTTTTGTTTACGGAAATCCCGGGCAGGTATGCCTTCCAAACGTATGAATGGGTAAAAATCCAACTCAACATTGTATTTCCTGGAAAGTTCAAAGTACGGTGACTTTTCACTTTCTGGTCTGGGCTGGGTAATCAGGATTTTCTGTACGTCTTTGACCTGAACACCGGCCTTATTAACCCCATTTTTAGTCATATTTGCTTCGGCTAAAGTTGTTTGCAAAGTTAGGTAGTTTGATGGAAAAATAACAGCAAACCCTTGTAAATCAGTAAAAGCGGTGCTATTTCAAAAGCACAGAGGTACAAAAAGAAATGAAATGGGTTGACGCTGACCTGATTATGGATAGCTGCATAAGTTAAAATAAACCGGTACAAAAAAAGGACTGCTATCAGGCACCAGGATATTGTTATTCCGCCAGCGTAAACATTTCCAAAGGCAAATGCCAGCACTACCAGAATTGGCAATAGAAGAATGCCAATCATTTTATTTACAATAAATACAATAAAAATATAGGAGTTTGCTGCTTCTTCTACATTAAATAACCAGCCCGAAATTTTTAAACCGATAAACTTCATCAGATAGGCAAAAGAAAGACCAACACAACTGTAAAGAAACATCAGCCAAAAATTTTCGTTGTCAATTATGTTGAAATATTGCAACAGAAATGTAGCGTAGAGCCCACCACAAATTACAAAAAAGCCGTTTAACAATAAGGAAGGCAGCGGAGTTTGCATCAATTGATCCCTGATCTGCCTTTGCTTTAATGTAGTGCGGAAAAAAAGACGAAACAAATCGCTGAAATATTTAGGAAATGCTCTTCTAAGCAATCCATAAATAATAAATAAAAATACCAGCACATAGAATAAAGCTTCTTTACCCTTAAACTGTTTAATATCGGGTTTTACAATACTTGTAAATGGCGCATTAAATCCAAAGTAGAGATGGTGTTGCATAATCTGCCAGGCTAATTCTGGCGAAGAAAAAGAAATGCGGGGATTGGTGGTCCAAATTGTTCCCTTACCGGGTTTTAATGAAATTGAATCAGCTAATCCATCTATTGCTTTTAAAGAATCATAACTAATAATAGGATCCTTTTGCAGTGCTGAATCTGTATGAACAATTTTGGTTGAATCAGCCCCCTGTTGTGCCAAAACAGGAAATGTAAATAAGAACGATAGTAAAAATTTTATAAGAAACTTTTTCAATTGAAAAATTTATGCTGCAAAAATATCAAAGTGTTCTACGATTTAATACAGGCTTTCTAAAATAATTGACACAGTTATCATTTACCAGGTCTCAATTTGATTAGCTCAGGACAATCAGAAATAATTTACAAACCCGAAATGTATTTTAGATTGGCGCAGGTTAAACTCCGTATCATTTCTTTTTCCTACAGCCCAGGCCAAATTAAAGATACCGGCTTTAGTTTCAAAGGAAAGCCCGAGGCCTGTTGAAAAATAGGTATAACTGGCTTTATTCTGCTGACTACTATTTCGCCCCCACCCGCCATCTGCCAATACATAAAAAAAAGAATTTTGCCCGACTAAGTAGTGATACTCCACAGTACCAATAGCAAACTGGGATAGATACTGGCTCTCTTCATCAAAACCACGCAGCAGCTTATACCCTCCCAGCTGAAACAATTCGTTTCGAAATACATTTTTACTTTGAAACATGCCGGCATTAATAGCCGTCTTAATGGCACTTCGTTGTTGACCCAAGGGAAAATATTTTGCCGCCATTGCTTTAATCCGAAGCTGGTACGTTTTTAATTTAACGGTATCATATAAACTACCAAAATTAAAATTGGGGTCACCCGGATCCTTCAAATCAACTATTTCATTATTTTTCTTAATCGTTTTATTACCGATTGTAGTTATAATGCGAAACTCATTTCCCTTCACAGGATTAAGACGATAGTTCGTAGTATTCAATTCATAATCTATACCTACATTAAAAGAACTTACATCAGCTACGTCGGGCAGCCTGCGGTTTTGCAGCACCTGTGCTTTATTAATACCTCCCAGGCTTACTATGGTTTGTGCCCGTTGAATAAAAAGTTTACCTGATTGATTTGCATTCAGGTTATATTGGGCGCCGAGCTGAAAATTTACATTTAGAAAACTACTGTCCTTTAAAAACATATCAAATAAAAAATCGAGGCCAACGGGTGATTTAAAAAGATATGGATGCTGGTAAATCAGGTTGAGCCGCTTAGAAGCTACCTGCAAAGCCTGAAAATTAAGGCCGATTGTTTCGCCAGAGCCCAGTGCATTTTTAAGATTTAGATTACCTTCTCCCGTTATCAATGTTTTTTTAGAAGCCAGCTGATTGTTATTGGGTAAAAAACCAATGAGCACATTTACCTGGCTACTTCTTTTTGGTTTGAGATAAATATTAATGACTGAACCGGTGCCGAGCCATGTAAGAGTAGAAGGAAACTCCTCATCAACGTAAGGCAGCTCTTTTATTTTTTTATTAATGCGTAGTAATTTTTCTTTGCTGTAAATGCTTCCATTTGAAATATCAAGATAGCGTTGAAGAAAACTATTGGTAATTTTTGCATTACCAAAAATCCTGATGCTGTCTATTTTATAGAGTGGCCCATTGTTTACAATCAGCGTTGCAAATACTTTTTCGTTGTCAATCTGTAAACTATCCAGCTGAACCTTTGCAAAAGGGTGGCCATTATTTTCCAGGTAATCCAATATTCTTTCCTGCCATTGTTGTACTTGCACAAAATCCATCGGCTTATCAAGAAATAATGTTTTCAGCCAGCCAATAGCATCCAGCAATGCCGGGTCAACATTTTTGGTATCTAATTGAGCCCACAAATAACGGTTGCCGGTAAATAAAACCATCCGGGCTGCCAATGAATCATATTGTAAGCTATCTATAGATGCGGTAACATAGCCTTTGGCCTGAAGTAACCCGGGAAGCTTAGCGATATAATCTGTACAGGCAAACCGGGAGATAAATTCTGTTTGTATACCAAGCTCTTTAACCAGTTGGGCAGAATCTTTATCTACGCCGTGGATGTATAGCTGATATTTAGTTTGTGCTGATGTATAAATACTCAGCAAACAAAAAACAAGCACCGATATTTGCAGTCTGAATTTTTTCACCTGAAAGCAGGATATTGTTTTAGCCGTAATTCGGGAAGATGGTAAGTAAGTATTGAAACAACAACTTTCCGTCTTATTTTTCTCCCGGTTGTAAGATTAATCATTCAGTAAAAATATTCATTAAATTTCAAACAATTTTGGCAGGTATTTATATTCATATTCCTTTTTGCAAGCAGGCTTGCCATTATTGCAATTTTCATTTTGCCACTTCTTTACATTATAAGAACGATTTGATTGCTGCTTTATTGAAGGAAATAGAACTGTGCAGTTTTTTTGACCACTCCCTACCAAGCTCCTCTGAAGGAGAAGACACCGAAAGTATAGCAACCATTTACTTTGGTGGCGGCACACCATCGCTACTTAATATTGAAGAAATAAAATCATTGCTGTATAAAATCCGGAATAAATTTAGTGTAACTGATGATGCTGAAATAACATTGGAAGCTAACCCGGATGATATAACGGAAGAAAAGTTATTGAATTGGAAAGAGGCTGGCATTAACCGCCTCAGCATTGGTGTACAAAGTTTTTTTTCGGAAGATCTGCAATGGATGAACCGTGCACATACAGCCAGCCAGGCACTGAGCAGTTTACAGTTGTCCCTTAAATACTTCGATAATATTACCATTGATTTAATATATGGCACGCCGCAACTAACAAATGAAAAGTGGAAACAAAATGTTGAAACTGCTATTTCATTAAACATACCTCATCTTTCCTGCTATGCATTAACAGTGGAACCTAAAACACCGCTCGATAAGATGATACGCCAAAAAATCAGTGATGAGGTGAATCCGGATAAACAATCAGAACAGTTTATGCTGCTGATGCAATGGCTGGAAGATGCAGGTTACGAACATTATGAAATTTCAAATTTTGCCAAACCCGGTTGGCGCAGCCGGCATAACTCATCTTACTGGCAGGGGAAAAATTATATTGGGCTTGGGCCATCCGCACATTCTTTTAATGGAACCGAGAGACGATGGAATATTTCTAATAATACTATTTATATAGCATCTCTCAATAAAGGAATTATTCCTTATGAAAAAGAAGAATTAACGGCTACGCAAAAACTAAACGAATACATCATGACTTCTTTGCGTACAATAGAAGGGATAAATTTGAAAGTTATTAGTGGCGAGCCGCAAGGTGCCAGCAATATACTTCTGAATAAAAGTAAAAAGTTTATTGATACAGGGTTAATGAAATTTGAAAAAAATTCACTTACACTCACCAAAAAAGGAAAATTATTAGCTGACGGAATTGCTGCAGATTTATTTTTTTAAACTTCCCTTATCCCGCAAATCATATAGAAAGTATAAAAAATTAATGTTTAGGATGAGAATGTTTCCAAAAATCATATCCCTGTTTCAGTACCAGGGTAATAAGCATTATCAGAATAGCTGTGGGAACAAATCCATGATAAGATAGTGGCATAAAGAAAGTTTAGGGTTTGGATGTATAGTTTGTGGTTATTACAGTATAAATTCCACTTACTACATTTACTTATTTATCAGACCAACACCTGTTCTATTCGTTTAAAGCCATCAGAAGGTTTAACCTCTTCCCATAATATTTTATAGATTGTTTCAGCTATAGGAATAGCTGCATCTACAGACTTATTTATATTATAGATACATTTTGCCGCATTATAACCTTCGGCTACCATATTCATTTCCTGTTTTACACCAGAAACAAGTTGCCCTTCTCCTATTCTCTTACCAAAACTCCTGTTGCGGCTATGCAGGGAATAGCAGGTAACCAGCAGGTCGCCAAGGTATACGGAAGCCGCATAGTTAGGGGTTTTACGATGGGTAATGGGGTCTTCGCCATCATGTTCACCAACAGTAATATGTTCAGCACCGAATTTTTTTAAAAACCCTGCCATTTCATCCGCAGCATTGGCTATATAAACACTTAGAAAATTATCTCCATATTTTAAACCGTGTGCAATACCTGCACCGAGTGCATAAATATTTTTTAATACAGCCGCATACTGAACGCCAATTATATCATGATTAACAACTGTGCTGATATAATCAGTAGAGAAATGAGAAGCAATTTCGGATGCTACTGTTATATCAACACCTGAAAAAGTAAGGTATGATAATTTCTCTTCTGCTACTTCTTCTGCATGGCAGGGTCCCAATACAGCAAAATAATCTTCCAATGGAATATTGAATTGTTGCTGTAAATAATAATTAAGTAAAATATTTTTATCCGGTAATAATCCCTTGATGGCAGAAACTACTTTTTTATTTCTCCAATCATCAGGTTTCAGCATAGCTAAACTCTCTTCTGCATAAGAAGATGGAATAGCTACTACCAATACATCAGATTGGGCAACTATTTCTGCAACATCAGTTGACATATATAGTAATGAGGTGTCGAATTTTGCAGCACTCAAATAACCGGGGTTAAAGCCTTTTTCGCTGATATGTTTAATGGTAGCTGCATTTCTTATCCACCAGTTAATAGTATGTTTATTATCTGTAAGGATTTTTGCCAATGCCGTTGCCCAACTGCCGCTACCGATTATTCCGAAACGCATAAATAATGAGTTGTGAATTATGAGCTAATAGTTTCTAAACTTAAAGTTTTACTATTCTTTAAAGAAACTGAAATGGCAGTGCCCCGTAACTCACTACCTGAAGCTTCTCTTCTTACTTTTCAAACAATTTATCTTTTGCCACTACATTCACTTTTGCCCCATCTTTTAATGTTTTACTGATAGCATTGTATGGTCCCACCACTACTTCGTCACCTGCCTTCAATCCACTTATAACTTCGATATAATTAATATCCTGAATACCAGATTTTACTACTGCTTTTTTTACAGTACCATCTTTCTGCAATATGAAAACTACTTCTTCCAGTTCATCGGATTCTGCAGTTGAAATATTATTTTCTTCATCCCCTTTATTTACTTTTTCTTCTTTCTTTTTATCAGCCATACTTTTATCGCTTCCTTTTACCCTGGCATTAACAGCAGTAATAGGAACAGCCAGTACATTGTCCACTCTTGTAGTTTTTATATCAGCACTCGCATTCATCCCGGGGCGAAAGGGGAAAGTTTTGGACGCAAGATCTTTATAAGAGTCTTTATCCAATCTTATTCTTACTTCATAGTTTGTTACGTCATTAGATGTTAATGAGGCAACAGACGTTTTAGTACTGCTGGCAATTTTTGTTACCACCCCTTTAAACTTGCGATTGTTATATGCATCTACTTCCACATCGGCAGAATCGCCAATACTTATTTTTACAATATCATTTTCTCCCACATCCACTCTCACCTCCAATGTTGACATATCTGCTACAGTCATCATCTCCGTACCTACATTAAATCCGCTTCCGGCCACACTTTCACCTTTTTTAACTTTTAAAGATGAAATTACTCCATCCATTGGTGCTATGATGGTAGTCCGGTTAAGATCTTTACTGGCTTTAGTTAATCCTGTTTGGGTTGATTGCACACTTGCCTGAAGTCCCTTTATATTTTGCATGGCAGCATTGTAATTAGCCTGTGCTGAACGAAAGGTTACATC